>CBFCZJ010000079.1:0-12865 GCA_965602445.1 uncultured Desulfobacterales bacterium
TTTTTCGTTTTCCGGTGCAACGGTCGCCGAACAGGTCGACGCCTTTGCAGACGCCACCATCGATGCGCTTGCCCTGCGACGGGAGAATCCCGAGCGGTTCATGGACATCCGCCGCCACGCAGCGAAAGCCCGATTTTCCTGGGCGGACACGGCAAAGCGATACGTCGAGGAGCTGTATGGGGGAAAGGGCGCATAGGGCATGGCGCATGGAGCATAGCGTAACGAAAAGAGAGCGCAGAAAACGGAGGGCTGAAAAACAGAAACGATCGAACCGCCCGCTTCGCTCAAGGCGCAAAGGGCGCATAGGGAAATAAAATGGTGAGACGATTTTATTCGAGGTGAATTTGAATTCGGCCACTTGTTTCGAGTCTCATTATGATATATAATCGAGACTCAATTGGAGGTGGCATTATGAAATTTCTCAGTGTCAGAGATTTGAAAACAAAGTCGGCACAGGTTTGGAAAGAGCTGCCGGATCAGAAAGACATGGTCATTACCAGCAACGGCCGGCCGATCGCCATTCTGTCATCGATCACGGAGAACAACTTGGATCAGGTATTGTCGGCTTATCGGCAGGCGAGGGCCATGAGAGCGGTCGCTTTCATCCAGGAAGACTCTGTTCGCAAAGGGGCGGATCGAATCAGCCAAGAAGATATCGACCGAGAAATCAAAGCGGTTCGCGCCAAGCGGAATAAAGGCTAAGGTTCGGCTTTCCGGAACCCGTCTTTAAGAGTCGTGGGAGCGATTTTTTATGAATATCGTTCTGGATACCAATGTTCTCGTCTCCGGCCTGCTGACTCCGTTTGGCCCGAGCGGAGAAATCGTCCGAATGATTTCGGCGGGTCTTTTGACACTGATGGTCGATGCCCGAATCCTTTCCGAGTACCGGGAAGTGCTCCATCGGCCGAAATTCCAATTCAATCATGACCAGATCGATGACCTTCTGGACTATATCCGACTGAGCAGCCGGATCGTTTCTTCCGTCCCGCTGAAAAAGCCACTTCCCGACCCGGATGACGAGCCGTTTCTTGAAATCGCCGTCTCGGCAAAAGCAGCATGCCTGATTACCGGAAACAGGGTCCATTTCCCCAAAAAATCCTGCCAGGGGGTGAAAATCGTATCTCCATCGGAATTTATCGATCTGTATAGAGATCTCGAATAACTGATTCCACTCAGGTGATCTGTTTAATGCAGTCTGCAAATCCTGGTCCTCAGGACCTCCGGGCCCGGGTTATTTCTTTCTGCTCGGTCTAATTTTGAATTTGGAATTCGGAATCTTGAATCCCACCGACCGGCGGCAGGGCTGTCCTCTATAATTTCATGCGCTATGCCCCATGCGCCCCCCGGAGGTGCATAGGGCACGGCGCATGAAGCATACCGTAACGAAAAGAGAGCGCAGCGGGCGGTTAAATTGTTTTTCCCTGACATCGGACATCCGACATCGGACATCTATCCTCCGTCCTCCATGCCCCTTCCCCAACTGTCCGGCGTTGTCACTCCGTGATGTGACGAAGACGGATGCCCTATGCGCTATGCGCTGTTCCCTTCGACCATCTCCTTCAACTCCATTGCATTGACGGCCGCAAACCCTTCCTGATCGTTGTCGAAGAAGCAGTAGATTTCCTTTCCCTGGTCGGACCAGGTTGAAAAGGCACCGGCCCAGGCGGCCAGCGCCGATTTTTCGTAGCGCCCCTGGTAGGCATCTCCCGGCCCATGAAGCCGCACGTAAATGAAGTCGGCGGTCACTGCACGGGGAGATAACTCCCCGGCCAGGTGGTAGATACAGAAGGCCGCCCCATGGCGGGCGAGGATCTCCAGGCATGGATCGACGAACCAGCTCGAATCACGGAACTCGAACGCATATCGGCGGCCGGGGGGCAACGCCGTCAAAAAGCGTTCCAGCCGCTGCGGGTTGAACCGCCAGTTCGGCGGAAGCTGAAACAGGATCGGCCCGAGCTTCGGCGAAAGAACATCGATCCGCCCGAAGAAGGTGGAAACGGCGTCCTCCGGATCTTTGAGCTTTTTCATGTGGGTGATATAGCGGCTGACCTTGGCCGTATAGGTAAACTCCGGTCCGGCAGCTTCCCGCCAGTGTTGCAGCGTTTTTTCCGACGGCAGCCGGTAAAAGGAGTTGTTGATCTCCACCGCGTCGAAATGGCTTTGATAATGGGTGAAAAATTCGCTTTTGGCCGTCTTTTCCGGGTAGAAGGGGCCGACCCAATGGTCGTAATGCCAGCCGGAGGTTCCGATGTGGACTCGATTTTTTTGCATTTCTCCTTGCTCCGTTGGACAAGTTACATAGGAAATACGAAATCCGAATATCGAAATCCGAAACAAATTCAAAATCCGAATTTTCAAATGACCGAAACAAGGTCCAAGGGCAAAAAACCGAAAACCTTCTGAATACCTGCTGTTGTTTGGGTCATTCGAATTTTGATCATTTGGTATTGTTTCGAATTTCGGATTTCGTGCTTCGTATTTTTCATTCTTCATTCCCTAAGACAAGGCCAGATGCCTATGAACCGGGCCTGGGGATCAGGATTTCCAGGCAGCATAAACTATGGCGAATCTTCAGCAATAAGGATATACTCTATACACCCTATTTCTCTACAGAATCGTTCAGTTTACATGAAATATCCGGGATAGACCGGCAACCTTGCTGGTTTCGTAAAAAGTCCGAACTTTCCATTTTTCGTCATTCCGGCGAAAGCCGGAATCCATTAATTTCAACAACATCTGGATGCCGGATCAAAGCCTGCCCCGGACCCGATCCGGGGTCCGGCATGACGCTTCGGGGACTTTTTACGATTTCATCAACCTTTGAACCTCCTAATTTTGAAAAAGAGGATAGATGGTCGAACATCAGCATCCGGACCTCGAGCACGTCATGATGCAGCCGGAGTTCTATCCGCATCCGGTAGCCCGGGTCGAGCGCGTCGAAACCCACATATCGATCGTTTTTCTTGCCGGCGAGAGCGTCTACAAGATCAAAAAGCCGATCTCTCTGGGATTTCTCGACTTCAGCTCCCTTGATCAACGCCGTCTCTTCTGCCAAGAGGAGATCCGGCTGAACCGGCGTCTTGCCGAAGACATCTACGAAGGGGTGATTGCCGTCACCGAATCCAATGGGCGTCTGGCCCTGAACGGAGAGGGAAATCCGGTCGAGTATGCCGTGAAGATGCGTCGGCTGCCAGACCGGTATACCATGGGCCGACTACTTGCCAAAAACGCGCTGGACGCCGAGGATGTCCAGCGGCTGGCTGCAAGACTCGCGAATTTTTACCGGACCGCGCCCCGGGCGGAGAAGATCGGCGGCTGGGAAACAGTGCATCAAAACTGCGAAGAAAACTTTGTCCAGATGAAGCCCTTTGTGGGCAGAATCATCGCCCCTTCCCGCTTCGAACTGATCCGGACGGCGACGACCGGCTTTTTGAAGCGGCGCCATTTGCTGTTCGACGAACGTCTGCAGGAAGGAAGCGTTCGGGAAGGCCACGGCGACCTTCGCTCCGAGCACGTTTATTTCACTCCCGACGGCATTCAGATTATAGACTGCATCGAATTCAACGAAAGGATGAGATATAATGACGTGGCTTCGGACATCGCTTTTCTGGCCATGGACCTCGACTACCAGGGGGCGTTTTGCATATCGGAAGAGCTGCTCGGCGCCTTCGTGGCCCGATTCGACGACTTCCGGATTTTTTCCCTGATCGATTTTTACCTCTGCTATCGGGCCTGCGTTCGGCTGAAAGTCACCTGCTTTCGGCTGCAGCAGGAAAGTCTCGAAAAAGACCAGCGCCGTTTTCTCCTCGAACGAACCCGAACCTTCGCGGCCCTGGCCTGCCGGTATGCCAAACGGTTTGTCCGGCCCACAGTCTACGTGGTGATGGGCATGATCGCCTCCGGCAAGAGCACCGTCGCCCGGGCGTTGGCAGACGCCATCGGCGCAGAACTGCTCTCCTCGGACCGGATTCGAAAAGAACTCTTCGAGAAGACGGCGCCCGGGGGAGACTTCGGACAGGGCATCTACCGCCGGGAGGCCCGCGCCAGGGTGTATGCGAGAATGCTGTTGGCGGCCCAGGAGCGGCTCAAAGGCCATCGTTCAGTGATCCTCGACGCTACATACAGCCGGCAAAAGCAGCGTGCCGAAGTCCTTCGACTGGCCGCCGAAAACGGTGCCGCGATCCTTTTTATCGAATGCACCTGTCCTGACGAGGTCCTTCGCAGCCGGCTCAAAGAACGGGAAAAGCAAAAATCGATCTCGGATGCCCGGCTGTCCCTGCTGGAGGATTTTCGCAAAAACTATGAGCCTCCGGAGGAAATCCCGCCGCCCTCTCGCCTTCGTGCGGACACCACCCGCTCCCTTGACCGGTTGGTCCCGGAATTGTTTATCGCATCGCGCCGGGTCTACGGATAAATTCGCTTCCGCGAATTTATTAGAGGCGGCTTCGCCGCCATATTTTCTCCGAGCAGGATAAAAAGGGGACGGGGATAATTTTATGCCTTTTTATATGTATCGGCTTCAGAGACACGCTCACTCGTTGTGCGGCGGGATGCCGTAGTACTGCTCCAGGGCTTTTTCGTATGCGCTGGTCAGTTCCAGCTCCGGATTGTAGGGCGGCGCGTTTTCCATTTCTTCTTTGCTTCTGTCAAACTGCACCGTCTCCTTCGGCCAGGAGATTTCCTCGGCCAAATCCGGGAGCATGACCACCTTCTTGCCCGGCAGCCAATCCCGGGTATCGATCAACAGGTAGGCAATCCGCCAGTCCGCGTCTTCAACGAGCAGATCTTCCACGTGACCGATGTGGCCGTCGATGGCCTCCACCTGGTATCCGATCACTTCGTCGGCCGATCGCAGGTGGGTTTTTTCGATTTCCTTCTCCGAGGGCAGCGGCCTCGGGGTGACCTCCTCTTCCAAGGGAACCGGGGAGTCTCGCAGGGGCACCGGATTGGGCACGATGCCGACCCCGGTCGGTCCCACCCAATAGTAGGGAAGCCGGTAGTAGTCGAACCATTTTTTTTCGTATTTCCGGGAAACGGGCTCGTCGGCATCCAGGGGCGGGCTCTGCCGGATTTCCTCCTTCGTGTGCTCGACAGGCAGAAGACGGTTTTCCACGTGCGGTTTTTTCAGCGATTGAGGCGGCACGAGGACCTTTCTTCCCGGAAGCCACTTTCGGGTATCGGCCACCAAGTATCGAATGACCCACGCCTGATCGTCGAATAAGAAGTCCTTGCAGCGGCCGATTTCCCCGTCGCTCGCCCTGATGTGGTATTTTAGAAGTTCCCTGGTGCTTCGATGCATGGCTTGCTCCTCATCGATATCGAGCTGTTCCTTCAATATCGTGTTGTTTTGAATTTTGAATTTTTGTCATTCTTGTTTGTTTCGGATTTCGTGCTTCGGATTTCGAATTTATTTTTTCTCTTTTATGGATGGTTCCTGAATCTATCCATGCCGAACGTCTTTCTACCCCCTTATTATACGCACTGCCTCCCGGACCATCTGCTGGGCGTAGCCCCACTCGTTGTCGTACCAGCTCAGCACCTTGACCAGGTCCCCGTCCACCACCTGGGTCATGGTCAGGTCCACGATGGATGCCCGCGGATCATGGATGATGTCCGCCGAAACGATCGGCTCTTCGGGGAGCCGAGGATGCCCGCATAGCGACTGTCCTGTGCCTCGCTGCGGAATGCGTCGTTGATTTCTTCCACGCTGGTGTCTCTTTTGGTGAGAAAAACCATGTCCGCCAGGGATCCGACCGGAACCGGCCCCCGCACGGCAATGCCGTCGAAACGCCCTTCCAGGTTCGGCAACACCTTGGCGGTCGCTTTGGCCGCCCCGGTGGAGGTGGGAACGAAGCTCAGCGCAACGGCCCCGCCCCTTCGCCACGTGTTGCGGGGTCCGTCGACGATCGCCTGGCTGGAGGTATCGGCATGGACCGTCGTCATCAACGCCTTTTTTATGCCGATCCGCCGGTCCATCACCTCCACCACCGGGGTGATGCAGTTGGCACAGGAGATCATCCGCGCTTCGGCTTCGGCCTGATTCACTCCGTGCACCACCATCGACACCTGATCGTCCTTGGCCGGGGCCGAAAGAATGGCCCAGCGGGCGCCGGCGTCGAGGTGCTTTTGAAGGCCTTCCGATGTGCGGAAAACACCCGTGCATTCGAACACCAGATCGATGCCGAGATCCTTCCAGGGCAGATTGGCGGGGTCCTTTTCGCTGTACAGCGGAATCTCGACGCCTCCGACGGCAAGCTTTCCGTTGCTCTCGTCCACCCGCTCCCGGCTGCCGCCGTGAACCGAATCGTAGTTCAACAGATAGGCCAGGTTGTCCGGGGAAGTGAGGTCATTGACCGCCGTCAATTCGAGGCCTTCGGTTTCTCTGATAATTTTCCGCCAAACCGATCGAGGCTTCAATACCCTCTATCCTGTATTGTCAACCTGCCGGGCGCTGCTTGCATGCATGTCAAAATGCATAGGTATTGCGGCATGAACTGGCGGGCTTTACAAAAATCCGATTTTCCCCTATAAATAGATGAATCGTCTCCCTTACCGTTCGCTCCCATTCCCGGGTCAAACTCATGATAAAAACGGATGAACACATGGAAGATAAACTGAAAGTCGTGATTGCCGAAGACAACCAGCTATTTCGCGAAGGGCTCAAAGCCATGCTGAGCTCCCGGAAAGACCTGGAGGTGGTGGCCGAAGCCAGCGACGGGATCGAGGCCTACCGGGCGGTCCAGCGCAACCAGCCCGATTTTCTTCTGCTGGACCTTTCCATGCCGAGAATGAACGGATTTGGCGTCATCAAAGACGTTAAGAGCCTGCGCCCCGAGACGATCATCCTGGTGTTGACCATCCACGAATCGGACGAACATGTGCTGGAAGCCTTCGAGGCCGGCGCCGACGGATACTGCATCAAGGATGCGAGCCGCCACGAACTGGAGGTGGCCATCGACAGCGTTCTTTCCGGAAAGCGCTATATCAGCGCCGGGATTGCCGACAATGTACTGGAGGGATACCTGGACCGGAGAAAACAGCTCAAGGCCCAGTCCGCCTGGGATACCGTCACCCGAAGAGAACGGGAAGTGCTCAAGCTTCTCGCCGAAGGGTACCAGAACAAGGAAATTTCCGACTATTTGAGCATCAGCATCAAGACCGTTGAAAAGCACCGGGCCAATATCATGAAAAAGCTGGACCTTCACAACGCCGCCGCCCTGGCGGCCTATGCCACGCGCAAGGGCCTGGTGAGCGAAGAATGATCCAATCGCTGCCGCGCTTCGATACGGTTTCGCGCTCCGCGAAACAATTGGAAAGCGGCTGAACAACCCTTTTTTTTACATCTGCCTGCAATTCCTGCATTACCGCCTATCCTGGGAAATACGCTTTTTTTTCCCCCTTCCTACATTCAATGCCCCATTTTCCCGAAGCAGGATATTGAATAAAGTATTTATTCGTCAACCGGGCGACTTCCTGTAAAGGCGCCGTCATGCCCGAAAATTTCTGTAAAATACCCGTCATGCCCCCGAAACAGAATGTGTCAGAATTCAAGAATCGTCATTCCGGACGAGCGGAGCGAAGATAAGCCTGCCCCGGACCCGATCCGGGGGAATTCAGGCAAGGTATGAAATGAAGCGATCAGATGCCCGTCGCAGTTTATCAGGCTTTTGGAATATCCCTATGCATCGTCTTCGAATTCGGTTGTTGATCGCCGGCCTCCTGTTTGCTGCCGCCGGCATTCTCGCGACCGGTTGTGGATCTGAAAAGCAGGAGGAAGCGGGGTCGGCCCCCGGGAAAAGAAGCGTTTCCGTGGCCACCTTTTCAGCGGAAACCGGTCAAATTCAGGAAGTGGTCAACACTGTGGGAACCATGGAGGCCGTGGAGACCGTCGAGATCCGACCGGAAATCGACGGCATCGTCGAAAAGATTCATTTCCGGCAAGGAGCACAGGTTTCCACCGGAAAGCTGCTGTTCACCCTCCAAAGCGACGAGATCCGGCGCCGTCTGCAACGTCTGCGGGCGCAGCTTGACGGCGCCGAGGCCGAAGCCGAAAGGGCGCGGCGATTTTACAAACGCCGACGGGAGCTGTTTTCGCGAAACGTCATTTCAGCCGAAACCCGCGACAAGGCCCTGGCCGACTCCCTTTCAGCCAACTCCCGGGTGGAGCAGATCGAAGCGCAGATCCTCGAAGCCAAAGAAACCCTGAAAAAAACGCGGCTGGTTTCGCCGATCGACGGCATCGCCGGCGCGCATCAGGTGGACCCCGGTGATTACGCATCGGTGGGCGACCTGCTGACGACCGTCTTCAAGATCGACCGGCTTTCGCTCTCCTTTACCGTTCCGGAGCGTTTTGCGGGCCGAGTGAAACCGGGCCAGCTCGTCAGGATCGAGCTCCCCTCGCATCCGGAAAAGCGCTATCAGGGCAAAATCTATTATATAAGCCCACAGATTGTCGAAACCACCCGCAGCCTTCCCATCAAGGCATGGGTCGAAAACCCCGGCCGAACCCTTCTTCCCGGGGCGTATGCCGCCGCCGAACTGATCATCGAGACCCGAAAAAATGCCGTGCTGATCCCCGAAGAGGCCCTGGTGCCCACCCGGGAGGGCTACGGGGTCTTTGTCGTGGAAGACGGCATGGCTCGCTGGCGTGAGGTGGGCATCGGCCTGCGCAGACCGGGGACCGTTGAAATCCGCCAGGGACTGGAACCCGGAGAAATCGTGGTCCGGACCGGTCACATCAACCTGGCCGACGGCGATCCGGTCAAGGTGGTTTCCGCCCCATGATCTGGAACCTTGCCATACGAAGGCCCGTTTTGACCGCCGTGGTCTTCCTGGCCCTGGCGGTTTTCGGCGTTTACGGCTACACCCAGCTTCCGGTGCGCGAATACCCGGACGTGGAATTTCCCGTCGTCAGTGTGAGCGTGGTCCTTCAAGGCGCCGGCCCGGAAGTGGTGGAGGCCGAAGTAGTCGAACCGCTGGAAGAGAGCCTGAACACCATAGAAGGGATCAAGAACATCTCTTCGACCAGCCGCCAGAACGTGGGCACCGTGATGGCGGAATTCGAGCTGTATCGGGACATCGACGTCGCCGCCCAGGACGTGAGAGACCGGGTTTCCCGCGCCCGGCCGGATATGGCCGACGACATCGAAGAACCGATCGTCCGCAAAATCGACCCCGATGCCCAGGCGGTGATGTGGATCGCCTTGACCGGGGACCGCCGCTGGGACCAGGTCCGCATGACCGAGTATGCCGAAGACCATATCCAGGAGGCGTTGGAAGGGCTTCCCGGCGTCGGCCAGGTCCAGATCGGCGGCAGCAGACGCTACGCCGTGCGCATCGCACTCGATCCGGACAAGCTGGCTGCATACCGGCTGACCGTGGCCGAAGTGGTGCAGGTGATCCAGCGTGAAAATGTGGAAATCCCTTCCGGCCAAGTGGTCAGCCAAATGCGGGAGTTCACTGTCAACACCCGGGGACGGTTTTCCAGTGCCGAGCCCTTCAACGACCTGATTCTGGCCTACCGGCAGGGGGCTCCGGTGCGCCTGGCCGACGTGGGCCGGGCGGTCGACGGCGTGGAAAACGAACGCACCCGGGCGAGGTTTACCGGAGAGCCTTCGGTGGGGTTGGGGATCGTCAAACAATCCGACGCCAACATGGTCGAACTCGTCGAGAGGGTGCGGCAAAGACTTTCCGAAATCGGAAAGGGCCTGCCCCCCGGCCTGACCTATCAGGTTGCCTCCGACGATTCCTTGTATGTGAAAGAAAATATCCGGGATCTGCTGCTGACCATTTTCATCGCCACGGCCCTGGTGGTGGCGGTCATTCTCTTTTTTCTGGGTACCGTCCGGGGAACCTTGATTACCAGTATAGCGATCCCCACGTCGCTGGCCGGCGGCATGGCAGGGATGCACTACCTCGGCTTCAGCCTCAACGTTCTGTCCATGCTCGGTCTGCTCCTGGTCATCGGCATCGTGGTCGACGATGCGATCATCGTGCTGGAAAGCGTTTATCGGCATATGCAGGCAGGCTCCGAGGCCAAACCCGCGGCCCGGACCGGCACCACCGAAATCGCATTCGCAGCCATGGCCAACACCTTGTCTCTGGCCGCGGTATTCATCCCCGTGGCCTTCACCCCCGGGATGATCGGTCGGTTCTTCTACGAATTCGGCCTCACGGTGGCGGTCACCGTGGCGGTATCCACTTTTACCGCCCTGACGCTGACGGCCATGCTCTGCTCCCGGATTCTCACCCCGGCGTCGGTCATGCAGCGGCCTGTGCTGCTGCGGTGGACCGGGGCGGTCTTTTCGGCCATGGAAGCCGTGTACCGGCGAATGCTCACCGCCTGCCTGAACCATCGCTGGATCACGGTGCTGACCGCAGCGGCGGTATTCATCTGCGGGCTGCTGCTGTTTATGCTGGTGGAGACCGAATTTGCCCCGGCGGTGGACCGTGGAGAGTTTGCCGTCGCATTCGAAGCCGTGGAAGGCGCCTCCATCGATGCCACCGACCGGCACGCCAAGAAAATCGAGTCGGTTTTTTCCCAGGTTCCTGAAATTCGAAGCTATTTTCTGGCCATCGGCCTGGCCCGGACCGGCCCGGGAAGGGTCAACGAAGGAATCAGCTTCGTCCGGCTGACTCCCCGGGAAAAACGGCGCCGCTCCCAGGAGCAGATCATGCAGGCAGTGCGTGAAAAGCTGCGGGAACTGACCGGCCTCAGGGCCTTCGTGATGCAGCAGGGCGGACCGGCCCGCAACGAAGCCCCCCTTCAGGTGGTGCTGAAGCATCCGGACCTCCTGGAGCTGGCCCGCCGAAAGGACCTGGTCATGGCCTGGATGCGGCGGCAGCCGGAGTATACCGGCGTCAATGCCAACATGAAGCTCGACAAGCCCGAGGTCCGGGTGCAGATCAACCGGAACAAGGCCGGCGAGATGAACGTATCGGCCGCGGAAATCGGAAATACGCTTCGATACATCTTTGGCGATCCGCAGATCTCCAATATCCAACGGGAGAACAGGCGCTACGACGTCATCACCGAGATCGCAGGCGCCGCCCACACTCCGGAAACCATCTACCGCCTCTATCTGCGAAACGAAAGCGGCCAGATGGTGTCCATGGCAAACCTGGTGAACATCGAAGAAGGGGTGGCGCCCAGCGAAATCCACCATTACAACCGGAGCCGTTCGGTGACCGTCCAGTCCCAGCTGCCGGCCGGGGTGGCGATGGGGCCGGCCACGGACAAGCTCACCGACTACCTGGCGGGTCAACTGCCTCCCTCTTTTGACAGAGAGCTTTCCGGAAGGGCCCAGGACTTTAAAGAATCGTTTTTCTACCTGACCATCACCCTCGGCTTTGCCGTCCTGTTTGTCTACCTGGTCCTGGCGGGTCAGTTCGAGTCGTTCCTCCATCCCATGACGATCCTGTTGACCCTGCCTTTGGCCAGCATCGGTGTTTTCGGCCCGCTGGTCCTGTTCGACATGACCTTTTCCATCTTCGCCTTCATCGGCCTGATCTTTTTGGTGGGGCTGGTCACCAAGACCGGCATTTTGCTGGTGGACTATGCCAACGTGCTCAGGGCCCGGGGCGACACGATCCTGGAGGCCGCTCAAAAGGCGGGCGAAACGCGATTTCGTCCCGTGGTCATGACCGCGTCGTCCACGATCCTGGGAATGCTTCCCATCGCCCTGGGCTACGGGGCCGGGGGAAACGCCAGGGCATCGATGGGGGTGGTGATTTGCCTGGGCAACCTGGTTTCCACCGCCCTGACCCTTTTGGTCATCCCGGTGGTCTACACCCTGGTCGACGAGCTTCAGCAAAAAGTGCTGCGGCATCGGATGGTTTCTTTGGTCGTCGGGCTGATCCTTGCCGGGGCTGCCGCATTGACGGCATGGCTGCTGTTCGGAGGGGGCGCCGGGTAAGGGCATGGGGGATGGAGCATGGGGCATGGAGCAGAGGGCATGGAGCGTAGGGCATGGTGACAGATATCAGATGTCCGATGTCGGATGTCCGATTCAGAAAACGGCATCCGTCTTCGCTGCATTGCAGCTTCGCCGAGACAGGCCAGTCTTCGTTGCTCCGCAACTTCGCCGCGGCACGCGGAGGCCATTCGACTTTGCTCATGACAAGCCGTTCACTACAGAGGCAGAGGCTTCGAGGCAACATTTCATTCTTGATCAAATTGGCGGCTAAGGCCAAAAAATTTCTATAGAATTTCTTCCGGTAAACTTTGATGGTTTCGTAAAAAGTCCGAATATTCTTTTTTCCGTCATTCCCGCGAAAGCGGGAATCCAGTGTTTTCTGATACTTATGAAAACTGAATAAAGCCCGACGAAGGTTTCGGGTACTTTTTACGATTTCATCAAACTTTGAATCTTGAACCGTGAACCTTGAACGCCGCCCGGCGGCAGGAGGCCCCATGAAATTCCTCCACATCGCCTTTCACTTCGAATTCTCCGAGCAGGTGGAGAAGATCCTTGACGAGACGGGCATCGAGTCCTACGTGCGCTACGCCATGGTCGAAGGAAAAGACAGGGAGGGAAAACACTTCGGAAGTAAAGTGTTTCCCGGCAGCACCACCGTAGTCCAGGCCCAGGTGCCTGACGACAAGATGGAAAAGCTGTTGGAAAAGCTGAAGGATTTCCGGAAAGACAAAAAATCCCACCGCCACATGACGGTCACGGTGATGGGGGTGGAGGAGAGTATCGGGGATTAGAAATCCGATGTCGGATGTCGGTAAAAACCAGATGTCAGATGTCAGATATCGGATGTCAGCAACAGCAAAACCGAACAATGTGGCCAGTCGGATTTTCGGTCCTCTCGTATGAAACTTCGGTTGAAGCCGCGGTTTTTGTAGGGCACGACCTCCGCG
>CBFCZJ010000080.1:0-12778 GCA_965602445.1 uncultured Desulfobacterales bacterium
ATCGAGTGGCATCAGCCTCTCCCTCCTTTCTCCATGACCGTATGGGGGGCTTCGAAAGAGGCCCCCCATACACTTTCAGGGGTGATGCGGCTCCGGCTCGGTTTCCCGGTGCAGGCAGCGCATGCAGATGCCGTCTACCCGGATTTCCACGGCCTCGATCCTGCCGGGGTGGCTCTTTTGCAGCGCCTGAAGGTCGACGGGAAAGCTTTCGGGCTGGAGGCATTTCAGGCTGCCGCACCGGCGGCAGTAAAAATGGGGATGGGGCCTGTGGTTTTCGTTCGGGGCCAGGCCGAAGTGAAAGGAACGATCGCCGCTGCTCATTTTTTCGATCAGGCCCCGTTCGACGAGAAGATCCAAAATGCGGTAGACTGTTACCCGGTTGATCGCACCGGTCTGCCGGAGGGTATCGTGGATTTCCTGGGCCCTGAGCGGATTGTCGCTGTTTCCGACGATCTCGATAATCTTCAGCCGGTTTGCCGTGGAACTGAGACCTGACGCCTGGAGCATTTCCGTGTAGTTGCAGTTGCGGCACATGATCTTTGCCTTAAAGTTGGATCCTCCGCCTATGGGGGAGAAGAGCTCGCGTTTGCCGTTTGCTGGTGCTTTTTCCGGCGGGCTGCCGCACGGATCTTTTCGATCAGCATGGAGGCAAAGAAGCCGACGCCGGCCACCATGATAATGGCCGCCCCGGAGGTCAGGTTTGCGCTGTAGGCCAGCCACAGGCCGCAGTAGGTGAAGACGGCGCTCAAAAGCCCCGCGATCGCCATCATCGAAGCCAGAGAGCCCGAGTATTTTTCGGCGATAAAGGGGGGGATGGTCAGCAGTGCGATGACCAAAATCAGTCCCACGACCCGGATGGTGATGACCACCGAAACCGCGACCATTGCGATCATCAGAAAGTAGAGAAGCCCCACGGGGACCCCCCGGAGTCTGGCAAACTCCTCATCGTAGGACATCGCCAAAAATCCCTTGTAGTAAAAAAGCAAAATGACCAGGATGACGAGGCTGGCGACGAACATCTGAAACAAGTCGGCACCGGGCACCGCCAGAATGCTTCCGAAGAGGTAGCTCATCAGGTCGACGTTGTACCCCGGCGTAAGATCGATCAGAATGATTCCGCTGGCCATGCCCACCGCCCAGATCACGCCGATGACCGTGTCGGCCCGGTGCCTGAGCCGCAGGGTGACCATTGCCATGACCAGAGCGGCGACAAGGGCGAAACCGACGGTTCCCGCCAGATAGGGCCACCCCATGAAAAAAGAGAGCCCGATCCCGCCGTAAGCGGCATGGGCGATGCCGCCGGCAAGAAAGACGATGCGGTTGACCACCACCAGGCTGCCGATGACCCCGCAGATGATGCTGGCCATCAGCCCCGCCAAAAGGGCGTTTCGCATGAATTCAAACTGCAGTGCTTCGAGCATGCCATGCACTTTTCGTTAGTAGATCATTGATATTGATTCGCCTCAGGGCCAGTCAATTGGCACTTCATTTCGCTGGGAGGCTGGGATGCCAGGACGCTGGGAGGCCTAAAAACGAAAGTAGATCAAAAGAAATTGGTTTCGCCGCAAAGGCACCGAAGCTGACGAAACAAAAGGCAAAAAAAATCTTTTCTTTAGGCGTCCCAGCCTCCCCGCCTCCCAGCCTCCCCGCCTCCTGGCTTTCCAGCTTCCCAGCCTCCCAGCCTCCCAGCGTCTTAATGTGTTTTCAGCACCCGGTGCGGGACGCCGTGGGCCACGATTTCCACCGGGCATTCGTACATGTCGAGCATCTCGTCGGTGATTTCCGCCGCTCCGTGGTAGTGCACATCCCGGTTGACGCAGGCGACCGACTCCACGTGCTGATGAAGGGCCATCATGTCGTGGCTGACCATGACGATCGTGACCGATTCATTGAGCGCCTTGAGAAGATCGTAAAATTCGGCCTGTCCTCGGGTGTCGATGCTGGAGATCGGCTCATCCAGGATCAGCACTTCGGGCGATGAGACCATGGCCCGGGCGATCAGCACCCGCTGACGCTGTCCGCCGGAAAGCTCTCCGATTCTTCGGCTGCAAAAAGCGCCCATCTGAACCTGTTCCAATGCCTGGTGGGCCTTGAATCGGTCTTCCTTGGAATATCGCCCCCACCCCTTTTTCCTCCAGAGGCGGCCCATGAGCACGACATCGAGCGCCGTGATGGGAAACTCCTTGTTGATGTGGACATCCTGGGGAACGTACCCGATGCGGGGCGCGGCCTTTTTCGGCGGAAGGCCCAGCACCCTGGCCTCTCCCCGATCCGGTTCCAGCAGGCCCAGCATGATTTTCAGCAGGGTCGTCTTTCCGCCGCCGTTGGGGCCGATCATGGCCATGAATTCTCCCCGCGCCACCTGCAAAGAGACATCCTTCAAAACCACCTGGCCGTTGTAGGAAAACCACAGGCGCCGAATATCGATGGCCGGATCTTCCGTGGTGCTGTCATTCATCTCATCACTTCCTCCGGCGCCCGCCAGACGCGGTGCCGTATGCTTTTCAGATATACCTCTACTCCAGCGCCGTGCGAAACGCCCGAGCCTGTTCGCGCAGGTTGGCGGCCCAGTCCGGGGCCAGCGGATCGGCGAACACCACCCTGCCGTCGATTGCCCGGGCGATGACTTCGGCTTGCTGAGTTGAAAATTGAGGCTGAACGAAAACGACCCGGGTTTCGGTTTTCCGGGCATGTTCGATCAGCTCCCTGATCTGCGCCGGCTTGGGCGCTTTTCCCTCGATTTCGATCGGCACCTGGGTCAGTCCGTAGGCCTGGGCGAAATACCCCCAGGACGGGTGAAACACCATGAAGCGATCGTTGCGCCCCTTGCGGGAAAACATCTTCATCAGCTCGGTGTCGAGTTCAACCAGTGTTTGGACAAATGCCCGATAATTTTCCGCATAGATGTCCAGGTGGGGGGGATCGATTTCCACCAGGGCCGCAAAAATGTTTCTGGCCTGGATCATGACCAGGCAAGGGGAGGTCCAGATATGCGGGTCCGGGATGCCGTGGGCATCGTGGGCGGCGCTTTCCCGGTGGGAACCGGTTCCCTGGTGGTGGGCGGCCATGGGGATCTTTTCGATCCCCCGGTCGGTATGGACCACCTTCATGGCCGGATTGGCGGCGGCGATCTTGTGCAGCCAGGCCCTTTCAAACGGAACGCCGACGGCAAAATAGGCGGCGGCTTCGGTGAGTTCGACCATCTGGCGGGGCTTGGGCTCATAAGTTGCCGGGCTGGCGCCGGGTTCGACCATGACCTGGACTTCGACGCGGTCTTTGGCAATCTGTTCGATAAAGTAGCGCTGGGGCGAAATACTGGCAAAGACCGTCATCTTCGCCTCGGCCGGGGCCCCGACCGACGCCCCCAACACCAAGAACAACAGCACTGCTGCATGCCGATAGAATTTTTTCACTTTCCGCGCCGCTCCATGGGCAACACCGCGCAAGCCCGATCCATGGTGATCGATCTGAGGCTGATCCGGCCCTTTTGGGTCACAGTTTGGCTACGCGCCAACCATAGTGCAGATTCCGGGCTCGTGCAACTTATTTGCATGGTCCGGCAGGCCCATGGAAAGTGACCGATTCGCGACGACAAACTGCCCCAGAATTGAAGCCCCAATCGTATCCCGGTGAGTTGACAACCAGCCGGTGACTGGTTTCTTTTTCATTGAAGCCGTGATCCCGGGATTTTGACGCAAAAACGCTTTACATCAAATAAAGTATAATTATTTTTAAGCGAAACAGCCAATAAGTAATGCGACGGGAACACCACTGTGGATGGCCGCTTTGTCATAGAGCGCTTGGCAACATAACGCTTCGAGAGGAGACGTTTTTCGGCTTCCCGTTGGATTGCCAATCACAAGGAAAGGTGATTTATGAAAGATCGAATCAATATGTTCGGCGATGCCGGCGCGGGCGAACCGGATGCCGGCTACGAAAATCTACCCGAGGCGCTTCCGATTCTGCCGCTTCGAAATACGGTGGCCTTTCCGGGGACCGTGCTTCCCCTGGCCGTGGGCATCGATCGGTCGGTCAAGCTGGTTCAGGAAGCCTTCAAGGGCGATCGTCTGGTCGGCTTGGTGGCCATGCGTGATCCGGAAATCAAAGAGCCGGAGCCGGGTCAGACCTATGAGGTGGGAACCCTCGCCCGTCTCGATCACGTGTCCGGCAATGCGGAAAACGGACTGCAGGTGATCGTTCGCTGTCTGGCCCGCTTTCGCATCGAATACTGGGTGAGCGACACGCCCTACTTAAAGGCAAAAGTCGCTCCTGCGCCGGAAGAAAAGGACGAGGATCTGGAGACAGACGCCCTGTTTAGAAGCCTCCGGGACCTTTCCCAAGAGGTGGTCGGCCTGTCGCCCAATTTTCCCAAGGAAGCCGGAGAATTTCTCGCCCAGATCAAGGACCCGGCCTACCTGGTCCACCTGGTGGCAACCAACGCGGGAATGGAGATCGAGCAGGCCCAGCGGCTGTTGGAGGAAAATGAGGTCAAGGAAAAGATCCGCCTGCTCATTGAGCATCTGTCCCGGGAAAAGGAGGTCCTGAGCCTCGGCCGCAAGATCCAGTCCGAAGCCAAAGAGAAAATGGGCGAGGCCCAGCGGGAGTATTATCTGCGCCAGCAGCTTAAGGCGATTCAAAAGGAGCTGGGCGAATCCGAAGAAAGCGAATCCGAGGCCGACGGCTACCGAGAGCGGATCGAGGAGGCGGACCTGCCCCCGGAGGCCAAAAAAGAGGCCGAGCGGGAATTGAAGCGGCTGGCGGCGATGTCTCCCCAATCGGCCGAGTATTCGGTGATCAAGACCTACCTGGATTGGCTCCTGGAGCTTCCCTGGCATGAGACCAGCGAAGACCGGACCGATATCGACCATGCACGGCAGGTGCTGGACCGGGATCATTACGGGCTCGATGAGATCAAGGAACGGATCGTGGAATATCTTGCGGTGCGGAAACTGGCCAGGGAGCGCGGGGTCCCTGAGCCCGATGAAGACCGGCCGGACCAGCCGCTGGGGGCGATTCTCTGTTTTGCCGGACCGCCGGGGGTCGGAAAGACCAGCCTCGGTCAAAGCATCGCCCGGGCGCTGAACCGGAAGTTCACCCGGATGAGCCTGGGTGGGATGCGGGACGAGGCCGAGATCCGAGGCCACCGCCGCACCTATATCGGCGCCATGCCGGGGCGGATCATCCAGGCCGTCAAGCGGGCCGGAACCCGGAATCCGGTGTTCATGCTCGACGAGGTCGACAAGATCGGAAACGACTGGCGCGGGGACCCGAGCAGCGCCCTGCTGGAGGTGCTCGATCCCGCCCAGAACCACGCGTTTCGGGACCACTACCTGGACGTCGACTTCGATCTGAGCGAAGTGATCTTCATCACCACGGCCAACCAGTTGGAGACCATTCCGCCGGCCCTGGCAGACCGGATGGAGATTCTTCAGCTCGACGGGTATACCGAGTACGAGAAGGTCAAAATCGCCCAGCGCCACCTGGTGCCGCGGCAGGTTCGCTGGCACGGCCTGCGCGATGAGGAGATCAGCTTCACGGAAGATGCCCTGCGAAAGATCGTACGGGACTACACCCGGGAAGCCGGTGTCAGGAACCTCGAACGGCAGATCGGGTCGGTCTGCCGCAAGTGCGCCGTGAAAGTCACCGAAGAACAGTGGTCTCATGTGCTGGTCACGCCTGAAGTGGTGCGGGAGTTTCTGAAAAAGGAGCGGTTCGAAGCCGAAGACTCCGAGAATATCGAAATTCCCGGCATCGCCACCGGCCTTGCGGTGACCGCCTTCGGCGGAGACATTCTCTTTGTCGAGGCCACGCGGATGAAGGGCAAGGGGAAGCTGACCCTGACCGGCCATCTGGGAGACGTCATGCGCGAAAGCGCCCAGATCGCCCACAGCTACGTCCGATCCAAGGCAGACACCCTTGCGGTCGACGCCGAGGATTTCGCCGCCTACGACGTCCATCTCCACGTGCCGGCCGGGGCCATTCCCAAAGACGGTCCTTCCGCCGGCCTGGCCATGGTGTTGGCGATGGCCAGCCTGTACTCCGGCCGTTCGCTCCGGGGCGATGTGGGAATGACCGGGGAGGTCACGCTGCGGGGGCGCGTGCTGCCGGTGGGCGGGATCAAGATGAAGATCCTGGCGGCCCACCGGGCCGGGTTGACCACGGTGGTTCTGCCCCAGCGCAACGAAAAGGACCTGGAGGACCTGCCCGACGAGGTCCGGAACACGATGCTCTTTGTGCCGGTCGACCGGATCGAAGAGGCGATGGCCACCGCTTTCGTGCCGGAAGGCAATCGGGTTTCGCAGGACCAGGAGAAGGTGACCACCTGACATATAGCCGCCGGGCTTTTCCGGCTGCGTGCAAACGGCCCTTTCTGCGGCCGGTCGACGTGCCATCCGCTCGGTCGGCCGCCGAAAGGGCTTGCCGGAATACCGCTCCGGAAGCAAACCCCATAATTTCTTGACAAGGGGGCGGACTTTGATTTTCATGGGAAGCGCTTGAGCGCAGTCGAAGGGGGATTCAGAAAGGCCTGGATTCCCCCGGATCGAGTCCGGGGCAGGCTTGTCAAGCCCGGAATGACGGATCGGCAACAACGAAGTTTCACATAAGCGGACATGGAGGGGTATGGCCAAAATCGTCGATCTGGAATCGTATCGAATCCAGGCGGTGGAAAAACGCGCTTTTCAGCCCTGGGAAAAACGCTTTTCCCGGAGCTTCGGACGCGGAGTGCGCCTTTGCGATCTTTCAGACGACACCCTGATGAAGCTGGCCCAGCCCGGTGAAGACAGTACCGGGGCCTACTACGACTTGATCATGGCGGTTCTCGATCTGGGCGAGGAAAGAAATTTTTCCTCTCTGAAAAAGGACGAGCAGCTCCGGGTGGTCGACATTCATCTGTTTTTGGCGGATCAGATGCGTTTTGAGATGATGCGGCGGCTGGGATGGGTGGCGGCTTTTTCTGCCGGCGACTGTCCACTGGTGACGCTGATCACCGATTTCGAGGAGATCCGGGAGCGCTGCCGGACGCATCCCCCCACCCTGGCGCCCAGCCGTCCGGACTACGATCGATACAAGGCCCTGACGTCCCGGGATCGGGAGGGCTTCATCAGACGGCTTCTGCCAAGTGCCCTGGAGGCGTTTCGTCTGCAACTGGGCCCCACCGACACCTGATCCATGCGCGGGCGCGCATGGATCAAAATCATGAGATCTTCCTATTTCTTTTATCGACCATATAGGTATAGAATAACAAAACGGTTTTTAAAGATCCGGCCCTGCCTGCGGTTCAGGCGCTTTTCCTTACCTTGATTCCTTGTTTTTCAGAAGCGGGACAGAGATTATGGGAAAAACCATTCTCGTCGTCGACGACAACCCCATCCTACTGACCCAGATGACCCGGATGCTCGAAGCCGAGGGCCACAAGGTGGCCACGGCCAAAGACGGCTTTTCCGCTCTGAACATGTTGGCCTCCCTGACTCCCGACGTGGTCTTCGTGGATCTGATCATGCCGAACATCGGCGGAGACAACCTCTGCCGGCTGGTCCGGAAGATGCCCCACCTGAAGGATTGCTTTTTGGTGGTGGTCTCGGCGGCCGTGGTCGAGCAGGAATTCGATTACCGGGGGATCGGGGCGGACGCCTGCATCGCCAAGGGGCCTTTCGATCTGATGAAGGGCCATATCCGGGAGGTGATCCGGGAATCCGATCCGGGCCGGACGCCTCAATCGGATCGCGACATCCGCGGCATCGAGACGGTGGCGGTCCGGCGCATCACCCAGGAGCTTCTCTCCAAGAGCCACCACTTGGAGACCGTGCTCGAGACGATCCCCGAAGGCGTTGTCGAGGTCCTGGAGGGAAAGGTGGTTTACGTCAATTCGACGGCCGCCCGTCTTTTCCAGATGGAACCCGACGGCTTTCTGGGGAAAAAATTTACGGTGCTATTTCCTCGCCGGCTGCAGCGTGAAATCATTTCACTGCTGGAGACGCCGCCCGGAGAAGTGTCCCGCCTGGGGGAAGGAGAGCCGCTTTCGTTGTTCGATCGGGAGGTCACTTTCCAGTGCCTGTCCATGGAGGAGGTCAACACCAAGCTGGTGATCATCACCGATGTCACCAAGTACAAGACCGTGGAACGGGCCCTGAAAGAGGCCATGGAATACAACGAAAACATTTTACACACCATGGCCGACTCCCTTGTCGTCCTCAAGCCGGATCTGAGCATCAGCTACGTCAACCGCGCCACCTGCGACATGCTCGGGTTTTCGCCCCACGAGCTTTTCGGCAAACAGATCGATCAGCTCTTTTTCGAAGCCCTCTCCTTTGAAGAGGAGCTGTTCGAATCGGTGATTCGAAACGGCGTCGTGACGGAGCCGTCCATGGCCTATCGGAGCAAGGCCGGCAAGCGCATCCCGGTAAGCTTCCTGGCGTCGGCCATGTACAACGACCAGGCACCGAAGCGAAATCTTCTCGGAATCATCTGTATCGCCCATGACCTGCGAAAGGTCGAGCAGCTCCAGCAGCAGCTCTTTCAAGCCGAAAAAATCGCCTCCTTCGGTGTGCTGGCGGCCGGAGTGGCCCATGAGATTAAAAATCCGCTGGCCATCATTCTGCAGGGGCTGGAAACGCTGAGCTCCGGGCTGAAAAGCGATTCCGGCCGGGCTATGGCCCCGGACATCATCGCCCGAATTCAAAAAGCGGCCCTGCGGGCCAACAAGATCGTGGAGGGGCTTCTCGACTTTTCCCGCCAAAGTCCGCCCGAATTCGTGGCGGCCGATCTTCTGGAGGTTTTGCGCGAGAGCCTCACCCTGGTCGAACATCATTTCAAGTCCAGTCGCGTCACCGTGGAGGAGCGGCCGGCCGACGTCAGCCACCGCCTGCCCATGGACGTCAACCAGATCAAGCAGGTGTTTATCAACATCATGGTCAACGCCGCAGAGGCCATGACAAGCGGCGGCAAGCTGACCATCGAAACGGGAGACGGCCGGCACCCTGACGGAAAGCGGTTTGTTCAGGTGGTGTTTGCCGACACCGGACCGGGCATTGCCCCGGAGATGCTCAATAAGATTTTCGAACCCTTTTTCACGACCAAGACCAAATCGTTGAACACGGGGCTGGGGCTTTCGGTCAGCCAGGGAATCATCGAGCGCCATCGCGGCGATCTTCGGTTTGAAAGCGAATCCGGCAACGGGACCCGGGTGATCCTCACGCTGCCTGCCGAGTAAGGATAAGAGAGCCAGCCATGATTCGAAAAAAAAAGATATTGATTATCGACGACGAAGAGGATTTTTCCCACTTTCTCAAGATGAATCTGGAAAACACCGGACGTTTCAAGGTGTTCACGGCTGTCGACGGGCAGGCCGGCGTCAAGATCACCCAGCGGAAAAAGCCTGACGTGGTGCTGCTGGACATCATGATGCCGGGTATGGACGGGTTTGAAGTGCTGGAGAAGATCAAAGGCAACGTGAAGACTTACGAGATCCCCGTCATCATGCTTACGGCCTTGGACAACAAGGAGTGCCGATCCGAGGCAAGAGGCTCCTTTGCCGGGGAGTACCTGGTCAAGCCGGTGCCCCTTGACCGGCTCATCTCCACCATTGATCGGGTGTCGATTTACGGGCAGTAGCGGCGCTGCGCGCCGCTGCTGGGAAGCTAAAAAGCTGGGAGGCTGGGAAGCTTGGAAGCAAGAAGCAAAAAAAGAAAAATGAATGTCAGATGCTGAAGTGTCGGGTCGGCTGAGAGTTGCAAAGAGGGACGGTGCTCATTTCTTTGTAAGCCTCCTCGCCTCCCGACTTCCCGGCTTCCCAGCCTCCCGACTTCCCGGCTTCCCAGCCTCCTGGCTTCCCAGCCTCCCAGCCTGTTGGCCTCCCAGCGGCGCGTCAGCGCCTACGGTTTGAACACCTTCATCCCTTCTTTGCTGTCCTGAACGACATAGCCCTTTGCCTGGATTTCGTCCCGCAGCCGGTCGGATTCGGCCCAGTTTTTTGCTTCCCTTGCCGCTTTTCGCTGCTCGACCAGGGTTTGGATCTCTTCCGGCAGCTTTCCGGGCTCACCGATACGGTCCAGGTCGAGGCCCAGCACCCGGTCAAAATCGAGCACCGTCGTGAGTTTGTCAGACGGACTCAGGTCGGACTTGAGCAGCTCCTGGACCGCTGCCAGGGCCCGGGGCATATTCAGGTCGTCGTTGATCCGGCCGGTGAAGCGGGTGCGAAAGCCCGGGTCGATCCGGCCGGCGCCTTCGCCGGCCTGGTCCATGAGCTGCCGAACCTGGTTTCGCAGGTGCTGCAGGCCGTTTTGGGCCGCCTCCACGGCCTCTTCACTGTACTCCATGGGCTTTCGGTAGTGGGTCTGAAACGCGGCAAACCGGTAGACCAGCGGATCGATGCCCCGATCGGTGAAAGTGGCGTCCAGGGTCAGAAAGTTGCCCTCGCTTTTTGCCATTTTCTTGCCGCCGGCGATGATCAAAAAAGCCCCGTGCATCCAGTAGTTGAAAAAGGGCTTTCCGGTGGCCGCCTCGGATTGGGCGATTTCGTTGGTATGGTGAACATCGATGTGGTCGGTGCCCCCGCAGTGAATGTCGAGTTGGTCGCCCAAAAATTTCATGCTCATGGCCGAGCATTCCACATGCCATCCTGGAAAACCGACGCCCCAGGGTGAATCCCATTCCATCTGCCGCTTCACCCCTTCCGGGGAGAACTTCCACAGGGCAAAATCGGTGGCATTTCTTTTTTCGGGGTTTTTTTCCACCCGGGCCCCTTCCTGGAGCTCGTCCAGGTTCTGGTGGGACAGCTTCGTATAGCCGGCAAAGCGGGAGGTGTCGAAATAGATCCCGTCCGAGGTGCGATAGGTGTAGCCTTTTTTTTCCAGCGTTCGGATCAGTTCGATCTGTTCGGCAATGGTGTCCGTGGCCCGGCACCAGACCGTCGGCGGCAGCAGATTGAGCTTTTGCATGTCCGACTCAAACGCCCGGGTATAGAAGGCGGCGATTTCCCAGGCGGATTTTCCCTCCCGCCGGGCGCCGGTCTCCAGTTTGTCTTCACCCATGTCCCGGTCGCCGGTCAGGTGCCCCACGTCGGTGATGTTCATCACATGGCGGACTTCATAGCCGTTGTACATCAGCACCCGTTTAAGGACATCCTCGAAGATGTAGGTGCGAAGATTGCCGATGTGGGCGTAGTTGTAAACCGTCGGGCCGCAGGTGTAGATGCCGGCCTTTCCCTCTTGGATCGGTATGAATACCTCTTTTTTCCGGGCCAGGGTGTTGAACAGATAAATGGTCATCGATGGCATCCTGCTGGAAATGGTCTGCGGCAAGACCAGCCGCCGCAAGGTTTGCATTTTGGCAACACCTATAGGCTTTCTGACGCCGATTTGTCAAAAATAAACGGCCATAGGATAACCGGCGCGATGGTCTGAAACCTTTCAATCCTTGGGCGCCATAGACGGGAGTTTGTCTTGAATGAGACGGGGCCTTCATGACCTTTACCGTGGAAGACCTCCAATGGTTGAAAAGAGGAGGCAGGGTGAGCGCCTTTGCCGCCTTTGTCGGCTTAACAGCTTAAACGCTCAGCAGCTAAACAGTCTGTCCGTTCATCCCGTCTCTTTTTCCATTTCCGAGCGGTAGCGACCGTAGCGGGCGGCACCGTTCAATTTGGCCCGCTTGAAAAAGGCCTGCTGGGCTGCCGGCACATTTTCTTTCTTGCCGCCCCATGCCGCCAGCGCATGCTCCTGAAGCGCCCGCCCGTAAGAAAAGCTCAGCTGCCAGGGGTGCTCCTGGTCCATTGCGTTCATCGCGTTAAGGTGGGCGGTGGCCAGTTCACTGCTCTGGCCGCCTGAAAGAAAAACGATGCCCGGCACGGCGGCCGGCACCACCTGCCGGAAGGTGCGGACCGTGGCTTGGGCGACCTTCTCCACGGAGGCCTGTTCCGGACAGTCCATACCGGACAGCACCATGTTCGGCTTGAGAAGTATCCCTTCCAAGGCGACGCAGTGGTCGAACAGCGCGGAAAATACATGCTTCAATGCGGCGGCGGTGACATGGCGGCATCGGTCGATGTCGTGACCGCCGTCCATGAGCACCTCCGGCTCCACGATCGGGACAAGGCCGGCCTCCTGGCAGAGGGCGGCGTAGCGCGCCAAACCATGGGCGTTTGCCTTCATGGCAAAGTCGCTCGGGATGCCGTCTCCGATGGTGATCACGGCACGCCACTTGGCAAAGCGGGCACCCAGCTCATGGTATTCGGCCAGCCGCTCCCGCAGTCCGTCGAGGCCCTCGGTAATCTTTTCCCCGGAAAAACCGGCCAGGGCCTTGGCCCCCTTGTCCACCTTGATCCCCGGAATGATGCCCCGCTCGGCCAAAAGCGCCGGAAAGGGGATGCCGTCCTGCGATGACTGGCGGAGGGTTTCGTCGAACAGGATCACCCCGCTGATATATTGTTCGACCCCCTCGGTGGAAAACAACAAGCCCCGGTAAGCACGCCGGTTTTCTTCGGTGGATTCCACGCCGATGCCCGAGAGCCGCTTTTTGATGGTGCCGCTGCTTTCGTCCGCAGCCAGGATGCCTTTTCCGTCGGCCACCAGTTTGCGGGCGATGCCCGCCAGTTTTTCGATGTCCATGGGTCTCTCCTTTCCTGCCAAAGCGGTCGTTGGCGGTTCGTTCACAAAGTGTACGTTATGGGAAGCTACCTCAGAGATAATGATGGCCACTAGCATAATACCGTTCCGCGGCAGGGCAACCCCTTTTGCTTGGCGTTCGCACAGCTGACCGGCAGGATTCAAAATTCCAGATTCAA
>CBFCZJ010000081.1:0-12536 GCA_965602445.1 uncultured Desulfobacterales bacterium
AAGGCGGTTCTGGACCGGGATTTCTCCCTGGATGGTGATCGGGGCGGTCGGGGTGCTGTTGCCGCTGTTTGTCTTTATGACCGTGATCAACATCAATCGGCAGAAGCAAAGCAGCGTCCGCCTGCTCGAGGAAAAGGGGGCGGCGCTGATCCGGGCGTTCGAGGCCGGCACCCGGACCGGCATGATGGGCGGCGGCAGTTTTCAGCTTCAGCGGCTGCTGATCGAAACCGCCCAGCAGCCGGACATCGTCTATCTGTTCGTGGTCGACACCGGTTCGCGGATCGTTGCCCACAGCGACGCGACCTTGATCGGAAGGGTGCTGGACACGGACCTTGACCTGGAGGCCGTCGCAGGCGAACAGGACCCCCGATGGCGGATTGTCGAAACCGGCGGCCAGGCGGTGTTCGAAGTATTTCGCCGCTTTCTTCCCGTCGGTCCGGACCGCGGCATGATGCACCGGATGATGATGCACCGGGGCCGATTCGATCCAGAACACCGGCCGGATGCCGGGGGGCCGCGGCCCGACCTCAGGCAGCAGATGGCCATTTTCATCGGCCTGGACATGACGGCCGTGGAAGATGCCCGCCGCGCCGACGCTCGGCACAGCGTGCTCATGGCCCTGGTCCTTTTGCTCATCGGCTTTGCCGGATTGGTTCTGCTGTTTATGGCCCAGAGCTACCGGAGCACCCGCGCCTCACTGTCCCGGGTCCAGGCCTTTTCCGATCACCTGGTGCACCACATGCCCACAGCCCTGGTGGCCGTCGACGATCGGGGCAGCATCGCCTCGTTCAACCGGAGTGCCGAATCGATTCTCGACGTGCCCGCAGACCGGGCCCTGGGAAAACCGGCGAAGGAGATCCTGCCCGGGCCGCTTCTGGCGGAAATCGATTCGGCGGGCGCCTCCGGTCCGGTCGGGATCCGAGAAGTCGAATGCCGCATGGACGACGACCGCACTGTCCCCCTGGAGGTGAACGTCTCCAGGATCCGCTCCAAAGACGGCGACCGATTCGATTCCGTGGTGCTGTTCCGGGACCAGTCCGAGATCCGGGCCCTGCGCCGGGAGATCGCCCGAAACCAGCGCCTGGCTTCGGTCGGCCGGCTGGCGGCCGGCGTGGCCCACGAGGTGAGAAACCCCTTGAGCTCCATCAAGGGCTTTGCCACCTACTTCAAGGAGCGCTACCGGGAGGTGGCCGAAGACCTTCACATCGCCGACCTGATGATCGGCGAGGTGGAGCGTGTCGACCGGGTGATCGGCCAGCTTCTCGATTTTGCCCGCCCGGTTCGGATCCAGCCTGCCAGGGTGGGGGTTTCGGAGCTGCTGGCCGATTCCCTGAAGCTGATCGAGTCCCGGGCCGAACAGGACGGCATCGAGATCCGGATGCGGGTGGACGAGCCGATCGAAGCCGCCATCCTGGACGAAGACCGCGTCCGCCAAGTGCTGCTCAACCTTTACCTGAACGCGGTCGACGCCATGGGACCGGGCGGGAAGCTGACGGTGTCCGCCGAATCGGCCAAGGAAGGCGGGGTCGAGTTCCGGGTGGCCGATACCGGTGCCGGCATCGCCGAGGCCGACCTGGTCCACGTGTTCGATCCCTATTTTACCACCAAATCTTCGGGCACCGGCCTCGGGCTGGCCATCGTGCACAACATCATGGAGGCCCACGGTGGGGAGATCCGGATCGAGAGTCATCCGGGCACCGGCACCGTGGTGATCCTGGTGTTCCCGGAACGGGCCGAGGCCACAGGCGGGGAGACGGTGGACCCGTCTTCGCCTTCGGCTTCGCCGCGGCAGGCTGAGGAATGAGTAGCTGCGCAAACTGCAGGTGTCGGAGGTCAGAAAAGATCCGATGTCGGATGTCCGAGGTCCGGAACTGACAGATGTCAGAGGTCGGATGTCCGATGTCAGAAAAGAATCGATGTCGGATGTCAGAGGTCAGAAAAGATCCGATGTCGGATGTCCGAGGTCGGTAAAGACCCGATGTCAGAGGTCAGAGGTCAGAAGGACTGAGGTCAGAGGTCAGAAGGACTGAGGGCGGAGGGCAGAAGGACTGAGGGCAGAGGGCAGAAAAATTCGCATAGAATTGCCTCCGGCAAACCTTGAACCCTGAACCTTGAACGTCGCGCCAGCGGCATGGCCGACATCGGACATCGGACATCGGACATCTGTCTTTTCAAGCGGGCGGTTGACTTGTTTTGCTTTTTAAGGATGGAACTGCAAGGAGACGAACAGGTCATGAACCGAAATGAGCAGACATCACCGGCCAGCATCCTAATCGTGGACGACGACAGGGCGCACCGGACCATGCTCCGCACCCTGGTTGCCGGATGGGGGTACGAGATCTTCGAGGCAGACGACGGCCAGGGTGCCGTCGATGCGGTCTCGCAGCGGCCGTTCGACCTGATCCTCATGGACATCCGGATGATCAAGGTGTCGGGGCTGGAGGCCCTGGAAAAGATCCGGGTCATGAATCCGGCCATTCCGGTGATCCTCATGACCGCTTACTCGTCGGTGGAAACCGCGGTGGCGGCCCTGAAAAAGGGCGCCTACGACTACCTGACCAAACCCCTCGACTTTGAAAAACTCCGGGTGACCCTCCGGCGGGCCGCCGAGCATCGCAGGTTAAAGGAGGAAAACCAAGAACTGCGGCAGCGGCTGGGCGAGCATTTCGACCCGGGCCGCATCATCGGGCGGTCTGCCGCCATGCTCAGGCTTTTGGAGACCGTCTCCCAAGTCGCCCCGTCGGAGGCGACGGTGCTGATCTCCGGCGAATCGGGGACCGGAAAAGAGCTCGTCGCCGGCGCGATCCACCACAACAGCCCCCGCAGCGGCGGGCCGTTCGTCAAGATCAACTGCGCTGCGATCACCGAAACCCTGCTCGAATCCGAGCTGTTCGGCCACGAAAAAGGCGCCTTTACCGGCGCCGACCGACGCAAAGAGGGAAAGTTTTTCCAGGCCCACGGCGGCAGCCTCTTTTTGGACGAGGTCAGCGAAATGTCCATGCAGATGCAGGTCAAGCTGCTCCGGGTCCTGCAGGAGCGCGAGTTTACGCGGGTGGGCGGTGAAGAGGTGCTCGATGTCGACGTGCGGGTCGTTGCGGCCACCAATCGGGACCTGGCAGAAGCCATCGCGGCCGGGGCTTTTCGGGAGGACCTGTACTACCGGCTCAACGTGGTCGGTTTGCCGGTGCCCCCGCTACGGGAGCGCCGGGAGGATATTCCGCTGTTGAGCCAGCACTTTCTGGAGCGGTTCGCGGAAAAAAACCGGAAGACGATCAAGGGGTTCACCCCCGGCGCCATGGACGGCCTGATCCGCTACTCTTGGCCGGGCAACGTCCGGGAGCTGATGAACGCCGTGGAGCGGGCCGTTGTCCTGGCCCGGGAGCAATACCTGACGGCCGCCGAATTTCCGATGATTCCGCAGGAGGAGGGGGCGCCGGACGCGGGCCTGGTTCCTGCGGCCGGCGGCGCGGAAGTCGCCCTGACACTTGACAACGTCGAGCGGGCGACCATTTTACAGACCATGGAAGCTGTCGACGGAAACAAAAGCGAGGCGGCACGGCGGCTCGGCATTACTCGAAAGACGCTTCACTCGAAGCTGAAAAAATACGGGGTCGGCTAGCGCCGGCCGCGAAATAGTGGTTAGGGAGGAATGACTTCAACCGAAAAAACGAAGAAAGCAAACCGAAGATGAACCAGGAAGAATCGACCATCGTCCGGTGCGCCCATTGCGGCGCCAAGAACCGAATCGCATCTGCGCACGCTCTTGAAGCGGCCCGGTGCGGAAGGTGCAAGCACCCGCTGAAACCCGAGGACGACAAAACCGCGGCGGCGGAGGTCTACACGCTTCGATGCACCGGCTGCGGCGCGAAGAACCGGGTCCGGTCCGACCGAATCGATGCCGGGGCCAAATGCGGCCGCTGCAAAGGGGCGCTCAAGACCGACGCGCTGTTCGAGCCCCAGCCGCTGATGGTCACCGACGTCAACTTCGAAGAAAAGGTGCTGGGCTCTCCGCTGCCGGTGCTGCTCTATGCCATGTCGCCCACCTGCCCGGGGTGTGCGCAGGTCGGGCCCGTAGTGGACCGCTTTGCCGCAGAAGCCCGGAAAAAGGTCCGGGTGGCCAAGCTCAACATCAACACGAGCCCGCGGACGGCGGACCGTCTTTCCATCATGGGGGTCCCGTTTCTGTTCATCTACGACAACGGCACCCTGAAAGAAAGCCTGCCGGGGATCGGCGACATCCATCAACTTCGGATGCGGCTGGGAAAGTACATATAAAACGCATGGCGCATCCGTCTTCGCCCGGGCTTCCCGCTTCGCCTTCGGCTACGCCGGACAGGTTGCCGGACTAGCAGTGCAAAGGGGATGGGAAAAAGCCCGGGTCTTGGGATGAATTTGAGCACGTTAAAGAAAACAACGATCATCGATCGGATTGAAGACACGATTCGGAGCCGATTTGCCGAAGGGATCGAACAGACCCCGGAGATCGAGCACTTTATCGAATCAACCTTCGGTGCATTTTCCGCGTCGTCCCTGGCGGAGCTGCTCGCTAAAGAAGGCGGCGAAAAAGAGGTGCTTCTCGACCTGCTTTTTTCTGCGGACAAGTTGCTTCAATGCCGGATAGAGCCCCTTTTGGGGCCGGAGGGCCTTTGCAACGCAGAGCGGGACGCCCTTTGCGCCCGCTTGGAGCAAAATCCGATCCGGGCAGCGGTTCGAATCGGCGGTGAAGATCCCCTGGATCTTTTTCTGCCGGCGGAGATGGTCGAAGGGTTCGTGGACCGGCTCAACATCGACCGCCCGGTGGATGCGCTCCTGGCCGCCGCCCTCATGGACCGATACCCTGAAAAAGAGGGGCTGGCCGTGCGGGCCCGGCTCCGGGAGGCGCGGCTTTCTGCGGCCGACTCCGAAAAAGAGGTGCTGTCCCGGTTTTTTTCCGCCCGAACCCCGGACCGGGAGAGTTTCTGGCCCCTGTTGAACTATTTGATCGGATTTCTTGAATCGACGGCCGGAGGCGGGGATTTGTTTTCCGCCCTGGCCGCCCGCAAGAGAAGCTGCCTGCGCCACCTACGAGAGGCAGCCGGACTGGAAAAGACCATGGCGCGGCACAACATCGAAACCATCATGATGGGCGGGACCCGGATCCCATGTGTGGACAACGACGCCCTGGCAAGGGAGATCATCGGCATCGATCAGTTGTGCCGTCTTCTTCTCGGCCGGATACCGCCCGCGCCGGCCGGCGGCATGTCCCTCGACCTCGGGGAGGTCTTAGGCCGCGAGGATCTGGACCGGCTCACGCGCTTTTTCATGTCCTGAAAGCGCGTGACGCGTTTTCAGGACTCGTTTACAAACCAGGTAGAATCCGATACAGAAAGCCTTCTTCGGGCGAAGTTTCCTATGAGCCCTGCCGCTGACCACGAGGCTGGCCAGATTGATCAAACATGAAACTGTGCCATTATTGGCGTAGTTTCAGAAGAGGGGATCCCAATGCTTCCGATGCGACGGTTATCGAGATTGGCGGCCATTTGCCTGCTGCTGACGGCCGGGGTGCCGACCGCGGCGGCGGAGCTTTCCGTGGACGAGATCCTGGCCGGCGTCGAGGCCCGGTACAAGGGGCCGGGGTTTTCGGCGCGCTTTTTTCAGGAGTCGACCCTGAAGGCCATGGATATCAGCGACACCGCCGAGGGGACCATTTTAATCAAGCGGCCCGACATGATGCGCTGGGAGTACCAAAAGCCGGAGTATCAGCTCATCGTCACCGACGGCGAGGTCCTCTGGATCTACCGCCCCGGGGACCGGCAGGTGATGATCGGGGATGCCCCGGACTATTTCGGGGGCGGAAAGGGCGCAGGGTTTCTTTCCGACATCCGCAGCGTCCGGGAGAATTTTATCGTCGTGCCCGGCGAACCCGACGCGGCCCACCATGTGCTCAAATTGCTCCCCAAGGAAGACAAGTACAATGTCGAATCGATCCGGCTGTTCATCACCCGGGACCGTTTCGAGATCGTCAGGGTCGTCACTGAAAACCGGTTTGGCGACGAAACCCGGCTGACCTTCAGCGATCTCACCTTCGGACTCGATCCGGAAGACAGCCTCTTTCGATTCGAGATTCCTGCCGGGACCGACGTGCTGCAGCTCGGCGAATAAATGCGCTCCGCGCATTTATCAGCGGCGGCTGCGCCGCCGGGGTTCAATAAGTCTGGGGCCGAAGCATTTCTCTGAAAAAGTACCGTCATCCCCGCGAAAGCGGGGATCCAGGCATCTTTCGAAGAAAAAGACTGACAATCCCTACAAAGGGGTACAGGCAATGAAAGAAGCGATCGAAAAGCTGAAAAGAGAACGAAACGCGATCATTCTGGCCCACAACTACCAGCCGCCGGAAATCCAGGACCTGGCCGACCTGTGCGGAGACTCCCTGGAGCTGAGCATCCGCGCGGCAAAGACCGGCGCCCAGGTCATCGTTTTTTGCGGCGTCCGGTTCATGGCGGAAACCGCGTCGATTCTCTCGCCGGAAAAGACCGTGCTGCTTCCCCGGGACGACGCCGGCTGTCCCATGGCCGACATGGTCACCGCCGAAGCGCTGTCGGCGAAAAAGGCCCAGCTTCCTCCCATGCCGGTGGTCACCTATGTCAACTCCACCGCCGAGGTAAAGGCCCTGTCGACCCTTTGCTGCACCTCGGCCAACGCAGTGGCGGTGCTTAAAAGCCTGGAAGAAGAAGAGATTCTCATGGTGCCGGACCGGAACCTGGCCCGCTACGCCGCGGACGGCGCCGGGAAAAAGGTTCACGCCTGGCAGGGGTTTTGCCCCTACCATGACGGTCTTACCACCGACGATGTCCGCCGTGCCCGGTCCGCCCATCCGAAGGCGGTCTTCATGGCCCACCCGGAATGTCGGCCCGAAGTCCTCGCCGAAGCCGACGTTGTGGCCAGCACCTCGGGGATGCTGCGCCATGCCCGAACTTCCGACGCCGAAGCCTTCATCGTCGGCACCGAGGTCGGCCTCCTGTATCCGCTGGCCAAGGAAAACCCGGGAAAGCGGTTTTACCCCGCCTCCGACAAAATGGTCTGCACGGACATGAAAAAGATCACTGAAGCGGACGTCGTCCGCAGTCTGGAGCAGATGAGCGGCGAGGTGAAAGTGGCCGAAGAAATCCGCGTCCCGGCCTACCGGGCGGTGAAGCGGATGATCGACCTGCAGCTATAGAAGGTTCAAGGCGCTTTGCACCGCTGGGAGGCTGGGATGCCTGAAGGCTGGGATGCTTAAAAAATGAGCGCCATTGCCGCGAAGGTGGGTATGACAAAAAAACCAGCGATCTCCCGGTGGCTACCTACTGGCGGCGTGTCTCCTTGGTTTTTTTCTTCTGGCTTTCCAGCTTCCTGGCCTCCCAGCCTCCCAGCGGGGCGCTCAGCGCCCCCTATCCCATCGCCTCGACCACGTCTTCGGGGATGTCCGCGTTGGTGTAGACCTTCTGTACGTCTTCGCAGTCGTCAAGCATCTCCATGAGCCGGTACATCTGCTCGGCCTGCTTTCCTTCCAGATTGGCGAAGGTTTCCGGAAGCTTGGTGACCTCGGCGTCTTCAAACGGGATCGATGCTGCTTCCAGGGCTTCCTTGACCGCTTCGAAGTCTTCCGGAGTGGTGATCACCTCGAAATTGCTTTCGTCTTCCCGCACGTCTTCTGCGCCGGCCTCCAGGGCGGCCTCCATGAGCTTGTCCTCGTCCACCGCGGATTTTTCCACGACAAAGTAGCCTTTATTTTTGAACATCCAGGACACGCAGCCGGTTTCGCCCAGGTTTCCGCCGTTTTTGGAAAAGATGTGCCGGATTTCTGAAACGGCCCGGTTCTTGTTGTCCGTGAGAGACTCGACCAGGACCGCGGCGCCGCCGGGGCCGTATCCTTCGTACACGCTTTCTTCGTAGTTGACTCCCTCCAGTTCTCCGGTTCCTTTCTTGATGGCCCGCTCGATGTTGTCCTTGGGCATGTTCTCGGACTTGGCCGCGGCCACCGCCGTCCGAAGGCGTGGGTTGGCATTGATGTCGCCGCCTCCCATCCGGGCGGCGACGGTGATTTCCTTGATCAGCTTGGTAAAGATCTTGCCCCGCTTGGCGTCGGCGGCGCCCTTCTTATGCCTGATCGTCGACCATTTGCTGTGCCCCGACATTGTCGTCTTCCTCCTTTTTTCTTCCCGCGGCGATGATGTAGATTTCCTTGCTCGCCTTTCGGCTGCTTTTCGGTTTGTAGATGTTCACGTCGTCAAAGGCCGTTTGGACGTGTTCGACGAACTGGGTAAAATCCTCCCCGGTGAAGATCTTGCAGCAGAAACGGCCTCCGGCCCGCAACCGGTCGCAGGCGACGGCCAGCGCCGCCATGCACAGCGCGTATGACCGGGCGGCGTCGACCTCCTTTCGGCCGGTGGTGGCAGGGGCCATGTCGCTTAGCACCACGTCGAAACGCCCGCCGATTTGTTCAAAGACCGGAGAATCAGGTGCGAGGGCGTCTCCGGTCAGGGCCCGGGCGTTTTCCGGCAGGTTCACCGCAACCTTTTTTTTGTCCACGCCCGTCACCTGTCCGGTGCGCCCGGCCTTTTTGGCCGCGTACAGAAGCCAGGAGCCCGGCGCGCAGCCCAGGTCCAACACCCGGTCCCCGGGGCGGATCAGCCGGTGCTTTTGTTGGATTTCTTCCAGCTTGTACACCGACCGGGCCGGATATTTTTCTTTTCGGGCCTTGCGTGTCAAGTGGTCGGCCCATGGGTTCTTATTTTTTTGCTTTGCCAAGAAAATGGTTCCTCGAAATCGCTCTACGCCCCTGAGCAGCGCGAGTTGCCGATAAATTCGAAATCCGAAATCCAAAATCTGAGACAAATTCTAAATTCTAATGACCAAAAGACCGATATTCGTGCTTCGAGTTTCGGATTTCATTCTTTTGTGCTGCTGAAATCTGCACGGTTCCGGACACTTCATTTTAGAATATCTGCTCCACTGCTTCGGCAATGGTGCGTACCCCGATTCGCTCGATGCCGTCCATGGCCGGCAGCCGCTTCAAATTGCTTTCCGGGACGACGCACCGCTTGAAGCCGAGCTTGCGGGCCTCGGCGACCCGGGTTTCCACCTGGCCCACGGCCCGGATCTCGCCGGTGAGTCCGACTTCGCCGAACACCACGGTCCCTTCGGCCACCGGCCGGTCCAGGAAGCTGGAGGCCACGGCCGTGACGATGCCCAGGTCCACGGCCGGTTCGTCTACCTTGACGCCTCCGGCCACGTTCATGAAGATGTCGTGGCCCAGCAGGTGCATGCCGAGCTTTTTTTCCATGACCGCCACCAGCAGGGCGACGCGGTTGCCGTCCAGCCCCAGGATCGTCCGGCGGGGCGTGCCGAAGCTCGTGCTGCTGGCCAGGGCCTGGATTTCCACCAGGATCGGCCGGGTGCCTTCCATGGAAGGAATCACCACCGATCCGGGGGTGCCGACGGACCGCTCGGAAAGAAACACGGCAGAGGGGTTGGCCACCTCGGCCAGGCCGGTGTCCTTCATCTCGAAGACGCCGATTTCGTTGGTCGACCCGAAGCGGTTCTTGACGGCCCGAAGGATCCGGTACACGTGGCTGCGCTCGCCCTCGAAATAGAGGACCGTGTCCACCATGTGCTCCAGCAGGCGGGGGCCGGCGATGGCGCCCTCCTTGGTCACGTGCCCGACCAGGAAGGTGGGGATGCCCGATCGCTTGGCCATGAGCATCAGCCGCATGGCCGACTCCCGCACCTGGCTGACGCTGCCCGGCGCCGAGGTGAGCTCCGGATGGAACATGGTCTGGATCGAGTCGACCACGAGCACGTCCGGTTTGAGCCGATCGACCATGGCCAGAATCTCAGAGACGTCCACCTCCGAAACCGCGTACAGCGAGGAGGCCATGGCCGAAAGCCGGCGGCTGCGGATCCTAAGCTGGCGCACCGATTCTTCGCCCGATACGTACAGCGCAGTACGGCCGTCTGCGGCAAGCCCGGAAAGGGCCTGGAGCATCAGGGTCGATTTGCCGATCCCCGGATCACCGCCGATCAGGATCATGGTGCCGGCCACCAGGCCGCCGCCCAGCACCCGGTCGAGTTCGGCAATGCCGGTCAGCCGGCGCTCCTCGTCGTCGGCCTCCACCGCGTCGATGGGGACCGGCGTGGATTTGTCCGAGGACATGGCTCCTTTTGCCGCGGCAGAAGACGCAGAAGACAGGGTCTCTTCCAGCAGGCTGTCCCACTTGCCGCAGTCCGGGCACCTGCCCATCCACTTGGCCGACTGGTATCCGCAGCTCTGGCAGGTGTATATGGTTTTAGGACCTTTTACAGACAATTTGTTGACGTCTTTCCGCCGCTGGGATGCTATGAAGCTGGGACCCGTCTTCGCTCTATGAGCTTCGCCGGACAAGCGCTGGGATGCACCATATTATACTTTCCGGCGACTTCGGCACAGTTTCCGGGATCCAAACTCTAAGCGATTTCCGATTCCAGAAAGGCTGGCATTGGTTTCTTTCATCAAATTAAAGCGCGGAGCGTTTTGCACGAAATACGCGTAGCGAATTTCGCAAGCGAATTTCGTTTGACACCGCCGTTCATACCATGCCAATTTCACTCTTTCAAATGTGGTTATTCTCCGCTGCTTCCAGCGGAGAATAACCACATTTGATGGTTTCGTAAAAAGTCCAAAATTCTCTTTTTTTCGTCATTCCCGCGAAAGCGGGAATCCAGTGTTTTCTATTAGTTACGAAAACCGCATCAAACTCGACCAAGGTTTCAGGGACTTTTTACGAGTTCATCAAATTTAGACTACAATTATTATTAAAGTAAAGACCCAGTATATCAGACCGTTGGGGATGAACAAAATTGAATATGATTTTGCGGACGACATTCGGATTCTGGCTGCCGCTCGTACTGACGGCCTTGGTGTTCTCCGGCGAAGTGTCGGCCGAAGCCCGGTTCGACGGGCTGCAGGCGCGGCTTTCCCGGGACGGCTTCGAGGCCGGCTGGATCGAGGACATATACGGCCGAAACGGCGTGGCCTTTGATCTTAGAAGTGCCGTAAGTTATTTCCGGCATCGGGAGGCGAGTCTGGACTACGGTCAGTTCACCGATGCGGCGTCGATCAAAAAGGCCCGCAATTACCTGGACAAGCACGCTGCAGCGCTGGCCCGGGCCGAAAAAAAGTACGGTGTCGACAAGGAAATCATCACGGGCATTTTGCTCGTGGAAACCCGCTTGGGGACCTACGTGGGGAAACGGCCCACCTTGAACATTCTGTCGAGCCTGGCGGCATTGCGCCAAGAATGGGTGCGGGACGCGGCCTGGACGGAGATGGAAAAAACCCCGCAGTTGAGCCGGGACCGGTTCGACGCCTGGGCCAAGGACAAGTCCGGCTGGGCATACCGGGAACTCAAGGCGTTTCTGACCTACGCCGCCCGGGAGGACCTGGACCCGGTCGCCGTCATGGGCTCCTATGCCGGGGCTTTCGGCATCGCCCAGTTCATGCCCACCAGCGTCCTGGACTACGCGGCAGACGGAAACGAGGACGGCAAGGTGAACCTGCTCGACCACGAGGACGCCATCGCCAGCGTGGCAAAGTATCTGAAGAAAAACGGCTGGCGAGCGAACATGAACCGGGAACAGCGCGGAAAGGTCGTCTACCGCTACAACCACAGCGACTACTACGTGGACGCGATCCTGACGATCGCCGATAAGCTGAAGGGATAAAGGGGCGCGTTGCGCCCCGCTGGGATGCTCGGATGCTGGGACGCTAAGTTCAGGAAAACCGTACTGTTTACTACTGGCGTTTGGTTTCTGCTGTTAGCCTCCTGGCTTCCCAGCCTCCCAGCATCTTGAAACGCCTTCCAATTGGCTAAACATGTAAAACAAATCAACTGGCCACCTTGTTATGTTGATAGAGAATATCACCACTGCCATCGTCTTTGTCACTGTCTGCATGCCGTTTCTGGCCGTCACGCTCTGGGCCATCATCGATGCCGCCGGCCGGGAGTTTCCCACCTTCAACCAGAAGCTGGCCTGGATGCTCGTAGCCTCGGTCCCGTTTCTGGGCTTTATCGTCTACCTGATCTTCGGCCGGTGGAGAGGGAAGAAAGAGGCATAGGCGGCCTTCGGCCGCCGCTGGGAGGCTGGAAAGCTGGGAAGCTGGGATGCGGAAATCGCCGATTTTCCACGATTTGGGTGATTTCCGGCTCTTTGGCTTCGCAACAGATGTTGTTTTTTAAAGCCTCCTGGCTTCCCAACTTCCCAGCGCGGCGCAAAGAGTCCCAATTTCATTTGACAAACCCCATCTCATCCTATATATGTGCCGCCGTCGGTCCCATCGTCTAGCGGTCTAGGACGCCGGCCTCTCACGCCGGAAACCGGAGTTCGAGTCTCCGTGGGACCACCAAAGAGAAGAATGGGGTCGTCGGGAAGCCGGCGGCCTTTATTTGTGGGCGGTCTAGGACGTCCCGCTTTTCAAGCGGGAAAACCGGAGTTCGAGTCTCCGTGGGACCACCAAAGAGAAGAATGGGGTCGTCGGG
>CBFCZJ010000082.1:0-12502 GCA_965602445.1 uncultured Desulfobacterales bacterium
AAATTCTAACTTCTCAATTCTAAATTTTTCCCCGGATCCATTCCGGCGGCTGCAGGCGGCCGCCGCTGACATCGCGCATATGGACCCCCTCGGCCCGCTCCCGCAGCCGCCCGGCCTCGTCTGTGATGTCAATGGCAAATACCAGGCGTTTCGAATCCGTCCTGGTCGGAACCGTGCGGATCGAATATCGTTCCCCTTGCCGGGTGGGCAGCAGCACTCGGCGCCGGTCGATGCTCACCGGAAACGCCACGATGCCGGCAAACCGCTGGCCCCATGCGCAGGCCGCGTGAAACGCCCCGTCGAGGAGAAACGAAGAGCCCAGAAGTCGCCCCGGCTCCGGCCGCTGTCGCGGGCAGCAACCCGCCGCAAACGCCGCATCCTTGGAAAGGTCGACCGTTTCGACCAGGGTCTGGAATCCCGGCCCGAAAGGGACCAGCTCTCGGTACAGCCGTTCTGCCGAAACCTGAAAGCCGGGTTCCTTCTCCGGTCCCGGCCTGGCAGGGGCGTTTGCCGATCCGGGCCCCGAATCCTGCACAAACAGGGCCGAGGCATGGACCTTGTAGCGGATGATCCCCGACCGGAGGCTGACCTTGGAGAGCATCTCGGCGGCGATGTCGCCGTTTTTCTCCCTGCGCAGGTCGCACAGAACCGGAAGTTCAGCCGCGCCTTCTGTAACCGGCAAAAACCGCTCGAAACCGATATCGGCCATGTGATCGACGGCCGCCTCCGGCCAGCGGGTGCGCACCGCTCCGGCCATGGTTTCCATGGCCTCCACCGCTGGATAGACCGGACGTCCCTGGACCCGGTGATCGAACAGGTCCGGCCGGACCGGGATCCCGATCGGCAGACGGGTCGTATCGGCTATTGCGGAAACTTTTCCCATATGCCGGCGGTTTTTTCGTCCACCTCCACCGGGGTTCCATTGGCATTGACGGCGCAGTGCCGGGTAAACCCCTTGCAGGCGATCTGTCCGGATCCTTCGTGGGTGATGACATAGTCGAACCGGAGCCGGACCCGTTCCAGCTCCGAGGGGCGGGTGTAGATGACCATGGGATCGTCGTAGTACAGTGGACGGTAGTACTGGACGCCGACTTCGATGATCGGATAGACGTATCCGCTTTGTTCGATTTCCCGGTAGGGATAGCCGATTTCACGCATCAGCGAGGCGCGGCCGTATTCGAAATAGCGAAGATAATTGGCGTGGTAGACCACCTGGGACCGGTCGGTGTCCGCGTAAAGCGTCCGCTGCCGACAGCGGTGCCAGTAGCTGCCGCCGTTTTCATCCTGGACAAAGGCCTCCCCCTCTTTTGCAGGTGCCGGGACAAATGGTGCTGGCTTCATGAAACTCCTTTAAAGACGATGCAGCAGTTGGTGCCGCCGAATCCGAAGGCATTGGATAGAAAATGCTCATAGCGGCAGCGCCGGACTTGGTTGGAGACGACGTCGACATCGGAGAACTTCGGGTCCGGTATGTGGTTGACCGTGGGCAGCACAAGCCCCCGATTCATGGCCTCGATCCCCAAGGCCGCCTCCACGGCCGCGGCCGCCCCTAAACTGTGGCCGATCTGGGACTTGTTGGATGTGACCGGAATGTCGGCCAGCCGGTCGCCGAAAACGGTCCGAAGGCAATCGATTTCGGTCTGGTCTCCCTTGGGGGTGGAGGTGCCGTGGGCGTTGACATGACCGATGTCCGCTGCCGACAGACCGGCGTCGTCGACGGCCTCGGTGATGGCCCGAACGATCGTCTCCGGATTGGGCAGGGTGAAGTGGTAGGCGTCGGAGGTCCAGCCGATCCCGGCCACCTCGGCCCGGGCCGTCAGTCCCCACCGAGCCACCGCCTCTTCGGCGGCAAGCACCACCACCGCCCCTCCTTCGGCCAGCACAAAGCCTCTTCGGTCGACGGAAAAGGGCCGGGAGGCCTGGGACGGATCCGTGTATGCACGGTCCTTTTCGCCGACGCTGATGGTGGCCAGCATGTTGGCAAAGCCCTGGATAATCTCCGGGATCAGGCAGGTGTCCGCGCCGCCGGCCAGGACGAAATCGCAGTCGCCGTCGCGGATCATCCGGGCGCCGATACCGATGGCATGGTTTCCCGATGCGCAGGCCCCCTGGGGAGAGAAAACCGGACCGGTGAAGCCCAGCAGCATGCCGGCCTTGCCCGACGGCACGTTCGCGCACAGGTTCGGCAGCAGATAGGGGCTGACTTTCAGCGGCCCTTTGGTGACGTAGTTGTCGGTGGCGATGCGAAACGCGTCGGTGCCGTTGAGGGCCGATCCGATCAAACACGCGGTCCGCGGCCCGGTTTCTGCGTCGATCTCAATTCCTGCATGGGCCAGGGCCTCTTTGCACACGGCCATGGTCAGGATCACGAAGGCCGCGTTCCAATTGTAGGCTTCCCTGGGGGTGACGAAGTCGCATCCGGCCGGATCCCATCCCGGGATCTCGCCCACCACGCTGGCCCGGGGGTCTGCCTCGCAGCGGGTCAGCCGGCGAAAGCCGGCCTCTCCGGCCGCTGCCCGCTGCCAGGTGTCGGCAAACGTCTTTCCCAGGGCGGTGGCCGCCCCGTAGCCGACGACAAAGACACGGCGGTTTTGGGGCGCCTTCATCGATCCATCCCCCGGAGCACCACACACGCGTTTGCCCCCCCGAAGCCGAAGGCGTTTTTCAGCACAAAGGGCTGGTCCAGGGCCCGGGCACCTTCTGCAGCGCAGTCGACGTCGATCTGCGGGTCGGGCCGGTAGTTGATGGTCGGAGGCAGGATGCCGCAGTCCATGGCTTCGACCGCGAAAATGGTTTCGATGGCACTGGAGGCGCCCATGGCGTGGCCGATCATCGATTTGTTGGCCGTGACCGGGGGGATCCGGTTGCCGAACACGGCCTGCAGCGCCTCGAATTCCACCTGGTCTCCGACTTTGGTCGATGCGGCGTGGGCGTTTACCGATGCGATTTCCCGGGGCGATATCCCTGCATGTGCGATGCTTTCGGCGATGCAGCGGGTGACCGTCGGAAAATGGGGAGCGACGTAGTGATGGGCATCGGAAGTCATGGCCCAGCCGGCGATTGCGGCTCGGATCGCGATGCCGTGGGCGTCTGCGAACTCTTTGGCCGCCAGGATCACCACCCCGGCGCCTTCGGAGACGACAAACCCCCGGCGGTGGCTGGAAAAGGGGCGGCTGGCCTCTGCCGGGGATGCCGGATCGGCACCGGGTTTGTCCTGGAAGGCGCCGTTCATGGTGGCGAAACCGGCCACGATCGGGGCCACCAGACAAAAATCGGCGGCGCCGCAGATGGCCACATCGGCGCTGCCGTCCGCGATGAGCATGGCCCCGACGATCACGGATGTCAGGCCGGTGGCGCAGGCGGTGATGGTCGACAGGATCGGACCGGTGGCACCGGTGAGCACGGAGATCTTGCCCCCCACCATGTTGATGCAGGAGTTGGGGTTCGCATACGGGGGCGGCAGTTTATGGTCGGCGATCATTCGGCGGTCTGCTTCGAGAACCGCATCCTGGCCGCCCACGGCCGAACTGAAGGTCACCGCGGTCTTGGCGGCCAGCACCGGGTCGATCTCGATGCCGCTGGCCAAAAGCGCCCGGTGGGCCACCAGCAGTGCATGGGGAAAAATCGGAGACGGCCACAGGGCCATCTTTCGGGGGCTCAGGAACGGAAAGGGGGCCGGATCGAATTTCGGGACCTGGCCGGCGACTTTCACCGGAAAGGCGTCGTCGACGGCAAAACGGGTCAGGGGACCGATTCCGCTTTCGCCGGCACAAAGCCGATTCCACTGCACCGCAAGATCCGTCCCCAAGGGGGAGACGGCATCGGTTCCTACGATCACGGCGCTTCTGGGGGAAGGTTTCATTCTTTTTGCCATCAAGATTGCGGGGCCGAAACTTGTAGCGCGCTTTGCCTATAAAAGACCGGGGTTTCGGCACTCCGATGCATCCAGAAAACGGCAATCATCGCCCTATGATGCCAAGTGCGCTACCAGGGGATGAACTGGTAGAGCTTGGCAAACATCTCGTAGACTTCGATCCAGTTTTGCAGATCTTCGGTGGAGCGCATATGGGCCCGCTTGTTGACCATCACCCAGCTCATGTGAGCCGCCCCGTCCTTGCAGATGGAACAGTCTCTGGTTTCGGAGGTACAGCACCGGTGCATCGTTTTCAGGTCCGACGCCCAGCGGATGAAATCGATGAGCCGCCGGGGCCTGGGGTTTCGTCGGTCCAGGGGCTGAGTCACCGAAGGGCATTCCTTCCACCCGAACCGCCGGCCCAGCATTTCCCCCGATGTGATGATTTTATGGTAATACTTGCTGGAGACGACCGTATCCGGATAGGCATCGAGCATGTCGTCCATCTCCTGCCGGATCACTTCCAGCTCTTCGGGGGTCCAGGAAAAACCGTCCACTCCTTCGTCGTTGGACAGCAGCTGCATATGAATTTTGAGTCCCGCGTCCCTGATTTTTTGCACGATCTTTTCGGTCTTTCCGAGCTGCCGGGGGGTGATGGTGTACAGGTAGTAGACATTCGGGTCTCCGGCGTAGTTCTTCGAAGAGATGGCAAAGGTGTCCTTTCCCCGGAGAATTTTCTCGTCTTCTTCGTCGCCCCACAGGGAGATGCCGATTCTCATGTCCGGAAACCGCTCCCGGGGAACCTTGATCAAACCGTTGGTGGCGCAGAAGGTCGGCAGCCGGCTGTAGAAGGCCTCCACCCGGTCCAGGCAGAGGGTGGGCTCGCCGCCGATCAAAATGGCCAGATTGACGCCCCTTGCCTTTTCGGCCTCTACGAACGCCTCCCACCGATCGAGTCCGTTCTCTTCTGCGGCCCTCTCGTGCTCGCCGGAAGAGAAAAAAAAGCACCCCTTGCATCGAAGGTTGCAGCGGTTGGTCACGTCGTAGATCGAACTTCGGATGTTGAGCCTGGAGATCCGCTTGTACCTTTCGTACCAGGCAGGATCGAGAAGGGAGCTGACAGTCTTCATTCCTTGTACATTGCCTCCGGGGGGACCGCCCCCCCTTCTTTGCCAAGTAAGCCGATCCAATGTCGGATCAGAACAGATTGTGCCCGGGCGGCGCCACCATGACGTCGGACAGGTTTTCCCCCTTGGGGTAGTCCATCACCCACACCGCCAGGTAGGTGTCCACATAGTCGAGCCAGGCCCGGAAGCTTTCCGGGTTTACGGCATGGCGAAAGAGCCGGGCGGTCACCACGGCGCTTCCGGCAGCATAATGCCGGCAGTCGCTGCAGTCGGTGTCCGGAACGCAGCACGCGGCTTTCCGATCCCAGTTCAGGTCGGTGCGGTATTGCCGAAAGGACCTGCCCAGTCCGATATCGGTGGACGGGTTCATCCGCGGGTAGGAGCAGGAAAACAGATCGTGAAGGCCTTTTCGGTGCGTGTGGGCGACTGCGCTGTATCGGGAGTAAAGGACGGTTTCCGGATGCCGGTCGAGCAGGTCGACCATCGCTTTGCGGACGGCGGGCAGGGATCCTTCAGTGTGGCCAAGCGCCCCGGTGTATCCCACCGGGGCCGAAAACATGCTGAAGGTCAGCCGGCAGCCGTTTTTTGCCAGGATGTCGGCCACCGGATGAACCTGATCGATGTTGCTTCGGGTGAAGGTGTACACGAACACCGCCCGGGGATCGTCCCGGTAATTTTCGATCTGCCGCTGGAGCATGTTGCCGGCGCTGCGAATCTTCTTGCTGGTGTCGTCGTCTCCCCACACGGAGATGTGAATCCGATAGCCGATGTCGCCGTCGATTCTTTTTAAGCCGTTGGTGGCAATGGCGCCCAACGGGATTTGGCGATAGCAGACCCGGCACAGATCCTGCACCAGGGAGGGCTCGGCTCCGGCCAGCACCACGTAGGTGATCCCCCGGGCCTTTTCCGCCTCCATGAGCCTTTGCCAGGCATCCGGATCGCGGTTTTCTTCGGCGAACTGTTTTTCGCCCTCGTAGAAGTAGCACCCCTCGCAGCAGATGTTGCAGCGGCGGGTCATGTCATAGGTCGACTCCCGGAGGAAGAACCACCGCCGGACCTTTTCCCATCGCTTCCGAATCTGCGGGTCGGCCAGGATCTCGGAAAATTTCCATTCCCGACCGGACCCGTCCGGGGTCCGCTTTTTTAGTTCCACAACGTCCACGGTCAACCTCCGGTCAGCCTGCAGCGGCCTGGGCCTTTTCTTCTTGCTTCTGCTGGATGTAATCGGAGATTTTCCGGATGGTGGTCAACTTCGGGTAGTCGTCTTCATCGATGCGGATCGAATACTCGTCGCGGATCACCAGGGCCACCGTGGCCAGATCCATGCTGTCGATGCCGACCTCGTCGACCAGGTCGAGATCCGGATCGAAGGTTTCGGCGGTGACGTCTTCCAGCTTCAGCTCCTCGATCATGATGTCGGCTACCCGCAGGCAGATTTTGTCGATTTGGGCTTCCCTTGCCATAGCTTCTCCTTGGTCACTGAACGATTGTCCGGTTTTCAACCTGCCGCCGGCGGTGCAGGGTTTTTCTGCCCGGTGCCTGCGGCGCGATTTCCTTTAGATGCCGCCTGCCCTGCCGGGGTCGGCCGGCTTCGGCTGCCGCTGCAGCCCCTGTTTCGGACCGGAGCCGCCGCAGCGAAAGATGACGGTACCGGAACAGGCCAGCCGGCCGGCACAAATCAACTTGAAGGCAAAAACGCAGTCGGATCCTTTTTTTCTGGCGGCGGAAAGGCTCAGCTCCTGTCCCGGTTGGATCATCTCTTTGAATTTGACCCGCCGAAATCCTGCGACTTCGGCATCCGGGTCCACCGCGGAACGAATCAGCTCCCGGACCATGGACAGCTGCGCCACCGCCGGCAGCACGGGCGCCCCCGGGAAATGACCGTCGAACCATGGATCGGCAGCGTCGATCACGGTTTCAGCCGTGATCGAGCCATCCGTCTTGAATCTCGGCCCGTTTTTCCATCGAATCATTGAAATTTCCTACTATACTCACCAAACTTCGATTGATCAACCTTTTGCCGAAGTCGGGATCAGCTTTTCCCACAGGGGGCCGATGCGACCGCGTCGATACAGCCTCTGCAGCACGGCCGCGGTCTCTTCTCCGCCGGCGCCGACAACCCAGTTCGGACGACGGCGGCCGGCTTCTTTCAATCGAAAGGCCAGCTTGTTCAGATCGACCCGATGGTTCGGGTAAAAGACCGGTGTGAGCAGGTCGGTTTCGGCCGTAATCACCCCCTCTTTTTGGGCCAGGGCCGCCAGGGGGGTGTGGGGATAGATGCGCATTCCGCAGAAAAAAAACAGCGCTGCAGTCGCAGCCAGTTTTTCTGCTCCGGCAAGGGTCTCTTCCACGGTTTCGGGCGTCTCTCCCGGCCCGCCCAGCAAAAAATAATGGGCCGTGTGCAGGCCGGCATCCACCGCCGCCCGGTGGGCGGCAAACGCCTCGGTAGGGGAAAACGGTTTGCCGTACGCGGAAAGCACCGGGGCCGACAGGGATTCGGTGCCGAATTCCACGTGGGTCAGGCCGGCGGCGGCCATTTGCCTGAAATAGTCCGGCGGATGTCGCATCGGTGCGAAAAACGCCCCCCAGGGGATCGACACGCCCGCAGCGGTCATGGCCCGGGCCACGGCCAGGCTGTGGTCGATGTCCGTGTTGAAGGTGGCGTCGGCCATGAACAGGTAGCGGGCGCCGGCCTCTTGCAGGCATCGGGCGGTTTCGGCCACCTGCGCCGGGGAAAAGGGGCGGATCCGCCTGCCCTCGATATACGGATAGGTGCAGTAGATGCATCGAAACCGGCAGCCGCGCTTGCTCTGGATGTTGAGCATACCGCCCTGCCGGAGATAATATGCGGCGTGGGCGTCTGGATCGTCCGCCCGGTCGAGCCGGCGGCGGCAGGGGCCGCTCCAGGGAGCAGGCGTCTTGCAGTGTTTACCCGGTCCGATCACCCCGTCCAGTGCCGTCGGATCCTCCCCCCGCTCCAGGGCCTCGATGAGAAGGGCGATCCGTTCGCCCTCTCCCAGGATCCCGAAATCGGCGCCCATCGCCTCGAGAAAGGCTTCCGGAAAGAGGGTGAAGGCGCTTCCACCGAGCACCACCGGCGCCCGGGTCACCGAACGGATCCGGGCCCCCAGCGCCTTGTACACGTCAAGGAAGCCCTGGGGGTCGGTGCTGTCGGAGGTGTCGACGTTTCGAAGGGAAATGCCGATCAGGTCCGGGCGGAAGTCGGCCAGCTTGCTTTCCAGCATCCGGCCTTCTGCCAGCGTATTGATGTCGGAGATTTCAACGGTGTGGCGGCCGTTCACGGCGCCGGCCACGTAGTCGAGCCCGAGGGGATAAACCGGGTAAGGGCGGTTGTATGTATTGGCGGAAATCAGCAGCACCTTCATCCCGGAAAAATCTCCACCGCCGAGATCGAATCGCCGAGCCCGAGCAGAAGGATGCCCCGGCCGTCTTCGAAATTCTCGGCGCCGGCGCAAAGCGCCGTCGGAATCCGCCCCTGGCCGATCCACCGGCAGGCCATCGCCGCGGCAGCGGCAGAAGCGGTGGCAAACTGCCCGATCCATTGCCGGTAGTCGAACACCGGCGCGGCAAGCCGGCAGGCGGAAACGACCTTGTCGAGCTGCGAACTGGCGGCCGTTTTTTTGCCGGCCGGGATGCCTGCCAGAATGGCCCCGTATCTTGCGCCGGCCCCGTCTGCGCCCAGGGCGTCGATCAGTTGGTCGATCGCGCCGGCGGACCCGCCGTCTCCAGACAAAAAGCGAAGCGACACGATGGGGCCGCTTCCGGCCCGGTCGACGAGCAGCGCGCCGCCGCCGTCTGCCGCCGACGCGGCCGAGGCGGGATCGAACAGCGGCGAGAGCCTGGGGTGGGCTTCGTCAGCACCGACGACAAGGACCGGGCCGTGTTGGCCGTCGCCGATCAGCTCTGCAGCCAGCAGCGCCTGCTCGAAGGCGTCGTTTTCTCCGGTCAGGGTCAGGCTCGGGCCCCGCGCGCCAAAGAATTGGGCGATCTGTCCGGCCGGCGCGTTGTGCACCGATCCCACGAAATCGGTCGGGCTCGGATACTGCTCGTTCGATTCGAAAAGACGGGTAAGAAACCGGTCGGTTTCGGAAAGCGCCCCCCAGCCGGTTCCGAAAAACACCTCTTGGGGGCGCGTATCGCCTGCGGCCTCCGCGGCCAAAGACAGCGCAAGCCTCGGCAGCCGGCGCAGCCTCCGGATCAGCCTCGGAGGAAGCCCCCGGCAAAGGGTCTCCTCATCGAGAACACCGGCGCAGGAGCCGGCGGCATCCAGTTTTCTCAAGGTGGCATCGGTGGCGCCGGCCCCGGTGACGCAGGCGCAGGCGGCGATGCGCAGCGGCGGCCTCTCGACCGTCCGGGGCGGGGAAAAGCGGTCCGGTTGCACAATGACCACTGCTGCGTTGCTGCCGCCGAAGCCGAAGGCGTTGCTGAGCACCGTCCGGACCTTGGCCCTTTTCGGCGTTTTAAGCGGAAAAAGCGCCAGGGCCGGATCGGCGAGGCGGCATCCGGTATTGGCCGGCAGCAGACCGTGTCCGATGGCAAGGACGGAGACGACCGCTTCTACGGCCCCGGAGGCGGCCAGGCTGTGTCCGGTGGCGCCCTTGATCGAGGAAAGGGCCGGCAGCTTCGTGTCGAAAAGCGCACGAAGGGCGAGGGCCTCGGAAAGGTCGTTGTCGATCGTACCGGTGCCGTGGAGGTTGACGTAGTCGATGTCGCCGGCCGCCAATCCCGCCTGGTTCAACGCGGATTTCATGGCCGACAAGGCGCCGGCGCCTTCCGGGTGGGGTGCGGTCGGATGCCAGGCGTCGCAGGAAAGACCGGCGCCCAGGATTTCGGCTTCCGGATTCCCGTCGTCGGCCGTCAGCATCATCATCGCCGCCCCTTCGGCCACGGACATTCCCTTCCGGTCCCGGTCAAGGGGCCGGGCCCCATTCGGATCGATGAGCTGAAGAGAAAGAAACCCATAGTAGGTGAGCCGACACAGGGAGTCGGCGCCGCCGGCAAGAACCCGGGCGGCCCGGCCGCTCCGGATCAGAGCCGCGCCCAGGGCGGCGGCCGCCGCCCCGGAGGAACAGGCGGTCGATACGGTCAGCACCGGTCCGGTGCATCCGAAGCGTCGGGCCAGGTCTGCGGCCACCGTTGCTGCACCGTGCCATCGATAGGCTTCCGGATCTTCGACCCCGGCCCGGAGAAGCGATTCGCTCTCGGCCATGCCGCCGGTGGTGGTGCCGACGATCACGGCGTCCGGCGGCGGTCCTCCGGCGGTCAGGATCGGCGCTGCGGCGATCTGCGCCAGGCGGTGGGTTGCGGGCATGGTTCTTCCGGCGTCGATTTCCTGGATCTGGCCCACCGGCAGCGGATCTCCCGGCGGGCGGAACCGGCGAATGGGGGCAAGGCCGCTGCGACCGGAAGCCAGCGCCTCCAGGGTTTCCGTGCCGCCGGTGCCCAGGGCGCTGACGATGCCCAACCCGGCGATGTAGACGCGCTTGTCGGTCATCCCTGCAGCTCCGGGGCGTTTTGTCGGATGTGTTCGCCCAGGGCCCGGAGGGTGGCAAATACCTTGACGCCGACCTCGCGGTTGTCGATTTTCACGCCGTAGTCTTTTTCCACCATCATCACCATTTCCAGCACATCGATGGAGTCGATTCCCAGATCTCCGCCGACCAGACGGGCGTCCGGATCGATCTCATCGGGGCGCACGTCCACCAGGTCGAGAATATCGACGATTTTTACCCTGAGCTCCTTCAGCAGTGGTTCCATAGGCAATGTTCCGGTATACGGCTCCTTTCTTTTCTGACACGGTTCTTTACAGCCGATGCCGGCTGCGCTATTTAGGCGGTCGGTAAACGGGCTCTGATACTAAGGAGCATAGACGGCTTTTTCAATGGTTTTTTCATGAATCCGACACCGATCGACATCGAAACCCTGCTGCCCCATCGGGGCCGGATGAGGCTGGTCGAGGAAATCGTCGCGTTGGACGAGAACCACACCGTCACCCGGGCCACGGTCCGACCCGGCTGGCCCATGGGCGACGAACACAGCGTATCGGCCGTCATTCTCATCGAGCTGGTGGCCCAGACGGCCGGGATCCATAACGGCTGGGTCCGCGTTCGGCGCCACGGCCCGGAGGTGGACCGCAAGGGGTGGATCGTCGGAATCTCCGAGGCCGACCTGCATGCCGACCGCGTGGCCTGCGGAACGCCCCTGACCATCCGCGCCGAAAACCGGTTCGCCTACGAGGGGTTCCGGGAAATCGCCGGCACGGTGGAGGCCGACGGGAATCTTTTGGCAGAAGCGGTCCTGCTGCTGCTCCGCTCCGAGCAGGAGCCGGTCTTGCCATAGTGTTCTATGGCATAATTTCGGTGACGTGTACTTAGTCGACCTTGCACCGCGCAAAATCCGGGGAGGGAATCTTTACGATGGTGGAACAGCAAAATGAAAAGGTGGCGCTGGTGACCGGCGGCAGCCGGGGCATCGGCCGCGCCGTATGCCTGGAGCTGGCCCGCGCCGGCTATACCGTGGCCGTCAACTACCGCAAGGACAGGGAGGGCGCCGAGCAGACCCTGCAAGAAATCCGAAGCCTCGGCGCCGGCGGAAGCATCGCGGGCTTCGACGTGCGCGACGAAAGCGCCGCCCGGCAGGTGGTAGAATCCCTTGCCGCAGAACGGGGCCGCATCGACGTTCTGGTCAACAACGCCGGCGTGACGGCAGACGAGCTGTTCGTCATGATGAGCCGGGAAAAATGGGATGCGGTGATCGACACCGGACTCAACGGTTTTTACAACGTCACCCGCCCTGTCCTGGAGCGGATGGTGGTGCAAAAGTCCGGATCGGTGGTTTCCATTGCTTCGGTGTCGGCCCTGCTTCCCAACCGGGGCCAGGCCAACTACGCCGGGGCCAAGGCCGGGTTGATCGCGGCCAGCCGAGTGGCCGCCGCCGAGGTCGCCCGGCTCGGGGTGCGGGTAAACGTGGTGGCTCCGGGCTTGATCGAAACCGACATGATCCGGGACTTTCCCCGAAAAGAAATCAAGGCGTTGATCCCCATGGCCCGGATCGGCCGGCCCGAAGAGGTGGCCCACGTGGTCCGGTTTTTGTGCTCCGAGAAGGCCTCCTACATCACGGGGCAGACCATCGGAGTCAACGGAGGAATGATCTGAAGCAAATAAATTCGAAGCACGAAGCACGAAATTCGAAACAAGCACGAATGACAAAAATTCCAATGACCAAAACCTTTCAAAGATTCGATGCTGTTGTTCCGATTTTGTTTGGGTCATTTTGAAATTTGATATTCGAATTTGTTTCGGATTTCGATATTCGGATTTCGAATTTTTCAGTGCTATATCAAAGATGCCTCTATGGGTTTTGCGTTCTGAAGGAAATTCTTCGATGAAAATTTCCAAGAGCCACACGGCGGTGCTGCTGCTGGTGTTGTCGGCAATGCTGACCCTGGGCTGGGGCAGCACCGAAGAAGAGCTCCGGGAGGCGGCCGCCGGCGTTCACACCG
>CBFCZJ010000083.1:0-12479 GCA_965602445.1 uncultured Desulfobacterales bacterium
GATCCCGCCTATTGGCGGGAGGGCGGGGCTGGCCTCTGTCTTTTAAAACGCGCAGCGGCCGATGTAGGTCTCCGGTGTCAAGCGGCGCAGCTCTTCTTTGACGCTGTCGGAAACATCCAGGGTGTCGATGAAGGCGGCGATGGCCGCCTCGTCGATCCGATCGTGGGTCCGGGTCAGGGCCTTTAAGGCCTCGAAGGGTTTTGGATAGCCCTCCCGCCGCAGAATGGTCTGGAGGCCTTCTGCCACCACCGCCCAGTTCGCATCCAGATCCGACCGGATTTTTTCATCGTTCAAGATGATTTTCGAAAGCCCCCGCAAAAGGGACGAAAGCCCGATCAACGTGTGCCCCAGCGGCACCCCGATGTTTCGGATCACCGTGGAGTCGGTGAGATCCCGCTGCATCCGGGACACCGGCAATTTTTCCGAAAGATGGGTCAGCACCGCGTTGGCCATCCCCAGGTTTCCCTCCGAGTTTTCAAAATCGATCGGATTGACCTTGTGGGGCATGGCAGAAGAGCCGACCTCCTCTGCCTTGATCTTCTGCTTGAAGTAGTCAAAGGAGATATAGGTCCACAGGTCCCGGTCCAGGTCGATCAAAATGGTGTTGATCCGTTTCAGGGCGTCGCAAAAAGCGGCCAGGTTGTCGTAGTGCTCGATCTGGGTGGTGACCTGACAGCGCTTCAGACAAAGCGTTTCGTTGACCAGCCGGTTTGCAAAACCGATCCAGTCGATTTCCGGATATGCGGCGCAGTGGGCGTTGAAGTTTCCAGTCGCCCCGCCGAACTTGGCCGAAAAGGGAAGGGTCTCCAACAGTGTCAGCTGGGACTCGATCCGGTCGACAAAGACGTAGATCTCCTTTCCCACCGTGGTCGGGGAGGCGGGCTGGCCGTGGGTGCGGGCCAGCATCGGCACCGCTTTCCATTGATCCGCCTTTTTTCTCAGATCGTCGAGCACTTTGAAAAGCTGCGGTGCGACCACTTCCAGCCAGGCCTCTTTCAAGGCCAGGGGCATGGCGGTGTTGTTAATGTCCTGAGAGGTGAGCCCGAAATGGATGAACTCGGCAAAGTCGGCCAGCCCCATGGCGGTGAACGCCTCTTTCAGGAAGTATTCCACCGACTTTACGTCGTGGTTGGTGACGGCCTCGATGGCCTTGACCCGCTCTGCCTCCCGGATCGAAAAATCCAGGTACAGGGCGCGAAGGGCCGGAAAGTGTTTCGGGTCGAATTTCTCCAGAGGCTGCAGCGGAAGCCGGCAAAGGGCGATGAAGTATTCGACTTCGACCCGGAGCCGGTACCGGATCAGCGCGCTTTCGCTGAAATAGGCGGCCAGGGGGGCGCATGCCTTCCGGTAGCGCCCGTCCACCGGGCAGACGGCGGTCAGCGGGGAAAGCTCCTCATTCATTTAAAATTTCCTTTGATGTCGGTTTCTTGTAGGGCCTGAAACAGGCGTAGACTATAGAAAATACGTCGCGGGGTGTCAATAAAGGCTGCGGCTTTCCCGTGGGATTTAAGGTTCAAGGTTCACAATTCAAGATTGATGAAATCGTAAAAAGTACCCGAAACCTTCGTCGGGCTTTATTCAGTTTTCATAAGTATCAGAAAACACTGGATTCCCGCTTTCGCGGGAATGACGGAAAAAAGAATATTCGGACTTTTTACGAAGGCATCAAGATTCACCGGGGAAAAATCGAATAAATTTGGGGATAATTTGACAGGGGAAAGCCTTTCTTATAGAGGCTGGCGGCAACAGCATTCATGAGTCCCTGATTCAAAAACAGAAAGCCCGGACTCTTTGCCAAGTTATCGACATTGGACGGACCTGGGTTTGAATCTTATTTTTGATTCTATGCGGCGAAGCCGCGTTTTATAAAATGGCGGAGCAGCCTTCACCCGATGACGTGCCGGCAGCACGGCCGGATTCATTGCCAACGCTTTCCGCCAGTACAAGGCGGCCATTTTATCATGATCAGCATCGAAAACCTGGAAAAGGCCTTTGGGCCGCATACCCTTTTTGAAAGGGCCAGCTTCAAGATCAACTCCCAGGAGCGGGTCGGATTGGTGGGCCGGAACGGCCATGGCAAGACCACCCTGCTCCGGATTCTGGTCGGCGAAGAGCAGCCTGACGCCGGAACGGTCTCGATGCCTAAACTGTATCGAGTCGGATACGTGCGCCAGCAGATCGACTTTACCGAACAGACGGTCCTGGCCGAAGGGATGAAAGAACTGCCGGCCTCGGAAAAGGATCATGCCTGGAAGGTCGAAAAGATCCTGGCAGGTCTCGGTTTTGCCGAGGCGGACATGGAGCGCTCCCCGGCCGATTTTTCCGGAGGATACCAGGTGCGGCTCAATCTGGCCAAAGTGCTGGTGTCAGAGCCCGATTTGCTGCTGCTCGACGAGCCGACCAATTACCTGGACATCGCGGCCATCCGATGGGTGCAGCGCTTTTTGTCCGCCTGGCCCAGAGAGCTGCTGCTGATCACCCACGATCGCAGCTTCATGGACCGGGTGGTCACCCATGTTCTGGGGATTCACCGGGAAAAGATTCGCAAGGTGGCGGGCGACACGGGAAAGTATTACAACCAGATCGCCCAGGAAGAAGAGATCCACGAAAAAACGAGGCTCAACGACGAACGGAAGCGAAAGCAGATCGAGCAGTTCATCTCCCGGTTCCGGGCCAAGGCAAGACTGGCAAACCTCGTCCAGTCCCGGATCAAGACCATCGAAAAAATGGAGCGGCGCGAAAAACTGGATTCGATCGAGACCCTGGGGTTCTCCTTCCGAAGCCGGCCCTTTGCCGGCAAGCACGTGATGTCCGCACGAAACCTGCGCTTTTCCTACGATAGGAAAACCCCGCTGATCGACGGCTTCAATCTGTCTGTCGGACCCGGCGATCGGATCTGCGTGGTGGGCCGAAACGGCCGGGGGAAGACCACGCTGCTGAAGCTTTTGGCCGGCGTGTTAACGCCTCATGCCGGAGAGGTGGTCTACAACCCGCAGGTGGCGGCCGGCTTCTTCGAACAGACCAACATCGCCTCTCTGGTCGACTCTCGGACCGTGGAGGAAGAAATCCTGGCGGCCCATCCGGATGTGGACCGCCAGAGAGCGCGCAACATTTGCGGGGCCATGATGTTTTCCGGAGACGATGCCTTGAAAAAGGTGTCGGTGCTTTCCGGCGGGGAAAAGAGCCGAATCATGCTCGGCCGCCTGTTGGCCACCCCGGTCAACCTGCTGCTGCTCGACGAGCCGACCAACCATCTGGACATGGAATCCTGCGATGCCCTTCTGGCCGCCGTCGACCGTTTCGACGGAGCCGTGATCATGGTGACCCACAACGAAATGTTTCTATACGCCTTGGCCCAGCGGCTGGTCGTGTTTCAAAGAGGCGGCATCCAGGTGTTCCAAGGCGGATACCGGCGGTTTTTGGAGACCGAAGGATGGGAGGGAGAGTCGCCTGAGATTGCTCCGAAAAAAGAGGCCGGATCCACCGGGGAAAGCCGGCCGACCAAGAAGGAACTCAAAAGGCGCCGGTCGGAGCTGATCGCCGAGCGGGGGCGGGTGCTTCGGCCCCTCCAGGATCGGATCACCGCCGCAGAAGACCGGATCGAAGCTTGTGAGCAGCAGCTTGTGCGGCTGAACCGGGAGATGCAGGAAGCGTCCGAGCAGGGGGACGGCCCTCAGATCGCCTCGGTGGGCCAATCGATCCACGGACTTCAGGAAGACATCGAGCGGTTTTTTGTCGAGCTGGAACAGATGACCAACGAAAAAGAGGCCCGGCAGGCCGAGTTCGACAATCGGCTTCAGGCCCTGGAAAGGCAGCAGGACGGATGAAGGATTCAGCAAAGCAGCGGATCATGGTATTTCAGCAACACGGCAGCGGAGAGACCAAAATACGGGGCATCCGGGAATACGGCAAAGAACGCTTCGACCTGAGGGTCGTCAATATCGACGAGTCCCTGCCGGCAGTGATCGACGAGGCAGGGCCGTATTTGCCGGAAAGCATGGAGGCAGACCTGGTGCTCGACTATCTTCGACACCCGGATCTGTCCTATGAACTTGCCGAGCGATGCCGCGACCTGGGAATCCCGGTGGTGGCATCCGGGCGAAAGATCCGGGTCAAGGGAACGCTGACCCCGCCTACCTGCTGCGGACTGGCCCGAAACGAGCGGACCGGGCTCTACGGGGAGGCCTTCGGCGCCCCGGAGTTCGACGCCCGTGTCCAAGACGGGAAGGTGGTCGAAATCCGGGTCATGCGCGGGGCCCCCTGCGGGGCCAGTTGGGAGGCCGCCCGACGGGTGGAAGGGCTTTCCGTGGAGGAAGCCGTCGTGCGGATCGGCCTCGATGTGCAGTTTTACTGTACCGCAGATCCGGCCGGATGGGATCCCATATACGGCAAAAGCCCGGTGCATTTTGCCGGCGATGTTCACAGCGCCGCCTTGAAGCGGGCGCTGCGCCGGGACGCTGAAGACGATTGACTTTGTTTGCGAAACACTTCAAAATGAGATATAACCCATAACGGTGGAACGCCGCGTTTCGATCTGAAGGAGAAAGGCCGATGGAGCAAGTCGATATCCGGCAGGCACTTGAAGAGTGCGAGTTTTTCAACGGGCTGGTGGACGAGGATCTGGAAAAGATCGCGGAGCTGTGCCAGGTTCGCTCCTACAAAGTGAGCGAAGCGGTATTCCGGCAGGGCGACTTCGGCGAGCACTTGTGGGCGGTGGTCGCCGGCCAGATCAGCCTCGAGCGGACCGTGGAACTCGGCAAGCAAAAAGGAAGGGTGACCATCACTACTCTCGGAAAGGGCCGGATTCTCGGATGCTGGTCGACGCTGCTGGGCGAGCCCCACATTCTCATGTCCTCGGCGGTGTGCGAAAAGCCGGCCACCACCCTGAGGCTGTCCGGTGCGCGGCTTCGGGAAATGATGCACGCGGACACCGATCTGGGCTACGCCGTGATGGAAAAGCTCTGTTTTCTGCTTCGGGACCGGGTCCAGTCGGCCTACGGGGCCCTGGAGCGGATATGAGGAAATTTAGAATTTAGAAATGAGAATTTAGAATTTGAACACCAAAAAGCCCTGAACCCTGAACCCTGAACCCTGAACCTCTGAACCCCAGAACCCAGAACCCCTGAACCCAGAACCCAGAACCCGAAATCCATGGACGAGCACTACGACGCAGAAGAGGCGCAAATTTTGGAGGAGATCCGGGAGCGGCTGGCCGGATTCGATCAACAGCGGCGAAACCTGATCCCGATCCTCCAGCGGATCCAGGAAAAGCACGGATACCTGCCGGCAGACGCCCTGGAAATGGTGGCCTCCCACTTGAACATGGCCCCCTGCGAGGTTTACGGGGTGGCCACCTTCTACAACCAGTTCCGGTTCAATCCGCCGGGCCGCAACCCGGTCAAGGTCTGCATGGGGACCGCGTGCCACGTGCGCGGCGGGGACATCATCCTGGAGAACTTCGAACGGAAGCTGGAAATCGAAGAAGGCCAGACCACCGAGGACCGGGAGTTTTCCATCGAGCGGGTGGCCTGCGTGGGATGCTGCGCCCTGGCGCCGGTGGCCGTGATCGGAGAAACCGTTCAGGGACATATGGCGCCCAGCAAGGTGGAGAGCCTCATTTTGAGGATTCAACTCGAAAAAGAAAGAGCGGAAAGAGAGCGGCCAGAAGATGAATCCGACGGATAATGCAGGTCCGGAGGAGCGCTACCGGAAGCTGAGGCAAGAGGCGGATCAGCGGAGGCAGGCGTTTTTGCAGTCGTCGGAGCCGAAAATTCACATCGGCATGGCGACCTGCGGCATTGCCTCCGGCGCGTTGGACACCCAAGCCGCGTTCGAGGAGGCGTTGGCCGCACAGGGGCTTTCGGCCCGGATTCATCCGGTGGGCTGCATCGGTCACTGCTATGCCGAACCGGTGGTCATCATCGACCATCCCGATTCGGGATTTCCCCCCATCTTTTACCCGGAGGTGACCCCGGGAAAGGCCAAGATGCTGACCAAGTTCTTCCTCGGTCAGGGCGATCCTCGTTTCGAGCACATCCTCGGCGCCATGGAACCCAACGAGATGATTCCGGCTGTCGGTGATTTCTCCCGTTTTTCCATGGAAAAGCGGGTCATCATGGAACTGTGCGGCCGGATCGATCCGAAAGACATTTTCGACTACATCGCAGAAGGTGGCTACGAAACCATCGCCCGCGCCCTGCTGTCCGATGCATCGTCGGTCCTTGACGAGGTGGACCGTTCTGGACTTCGCGGCCGGGGCGGGGCCGGTTTTCCCACGGGACGGAAGTGGCGTCTGGCCGCGAAAGCCCCCGGCAATGAGAAGATCCTGATCTGCAACGCCGACGAAGGCGACCCCGGCGCCTACATGGACCGGACCCTGCTGGAGAGCAACCCCCACCAGGTGCTGGAGGGGATGATGCTCTGCGCCCTTGCCGTGGGCGCCAGAAACGCGCTGGTTTACGTGCGGGCCGAATATCCGCTGGCGGTCCGGATCGTCACCGGGGCCATCGAGCAGGCAAAAAGCCTGGGTCTTCTGGGCGACGGCATTCTGGGAAGCAGCTTTTCCTTGGACATCGAAGTTTTTCAGGGTTCGGGCGCTTTCGTCTGTGGAGAAGAGACTGCGCTGATCCAATCGATCCAGGGAAACCGCGGAATGCCGGTGCACCGGCCGCCGTATCCGGTCCAACAGGGACTTTGGCAAAAGCCTACCGTGATCAACAATGTCAAGACTCTGGCATCGATTCCGCCGATCGTGGCCAGGGGGGCCGAATGGTTCCGGCAGATCGGGACCGAGAACAGCCCGGGGACGGCGATTTTCTCCGTGGTCGGCAACGTGACCCATCCCGGGCTGGTGGAAATTCCCATGGGGGTGACCCTCCGCAGCCTGATCTTCGACGTCTGCGGCGGGATTCCCAACAAAAAAAGATTCAAGGCCGTCCAGATCGGCGGCCCCTCCGGCGGCTGCCTGCCCGAAGAGTTTCTCGACACCCCCATCGATTTTGACTCCCTGATCGAGGCAGGCGCCATGATGGGCTCCGGCGGCATGGTGGTCATGGACGAGGACGCCTGCATGGTGGACGTCTCAAGATACTTTCTGGAGTTTACCCAGAAAGAGTCCTGCGGCAAGTGCACCTTTTGCCGGATCGGCACCCACCACCTGCTGACGATTTTAGGGCGGCTGACCCGGGGAGAAGGGCAGGATGGCGACACAGAACTACTCGATGCCCTGAGCCGGGAGATTCAGGCCGGCTCCCTCTGCGGATTGGGCAGAACCGCCCCGAATCCGGTGCTCACCTCCCTGAAGTATTTTCAGGATGAATACCGGGCCCACATCGAGGAAAAGAAGTGCCCTTCGTGCATGTGCCGGAATCTGACGGCCTACTACATCGACCTTGGAAAATGCGCGGTCGGCTGCGAAGCCTGCGTGGGGGTCTGCCCCACGGAAGCGATTTTCACCACCAGCAACCGGAAGAAGGGAATCGACCTGGAAAAATGCGTCAAGTGCGGCGAGTGCATGGTGGCCTGTCCGCCGGAGTATGACGCCGTGCGTCGGGTGTCGCCCCCGGAGCTCGCCCCGGTGGTGGAAAAACCGAAGAAGGAAAAAGCGAGTTAATTGGTTGAGTGGTCGATAGGTTGAATCGTTTGGGTCGAGATTCGCTTTCCCCAATCAACCAATCAACCATTTGACCATTCAACCGGAACCGAATGTGAACCTGCATGGAATTCCCAATATGCCAACCATCACCGTAGACGGAAGACAGATCGAAGCCGAAAAAGGCGCCAATCTGCTCAAGACCTGTCTGGACAACGGGATCTACATTCCCAACCTCTGCTACCTGGAACAGCGGCCGGCGCCGGCCGGCTCCTGCCGGATGTGTTTCGTCCAGATCGATGACATGCCGCGGCCGGTGACCTCCTGCACCGTTTCGGTGGCCGACGGCATGACCGTGCGAACCGACACCGAAGAGGTCCGGCGGTTGCAGCGCGCCGGCCTCGAGCTGCTTCTTTCGGTGCACGACGTGGCCTGCAAAACCTGTCCGGCCAACCGGAACTGCGCCCTCCAGGACATGGCCCGCTTTTTGAAGGTCGGACTCAAGTCCAAACGGCTGCCCAAGTGCCTGAAGGCCGAATCCATCGTTTGTGACCACCCCTTTGTCGACTACTACCCCAACCGCTGCGTGCTTTGCGGAAAATGCGTTGCCGTGTGCCGTTCCCGAAGCGGCCTCCCGCGGCTGGCTTTTGCCGGCCGGGGGTTTTCCACGGTCGTTTCGGCATTCGGCGCCGACGAAACCGAATGCACCGACTGCGGGGCCTGCATCGAGATCTGCCCGGTGGGGGCGCTGGTTGCCCGCACCGATTCTCCCCGGCAGCAAGCCTCCTGAATTATTTTGCCACCATGCTTCTGTATATCGAGCTGCTGAGCTGCTATGCTACTAAGCTGCCGAGCCGCTTGGACGTGTGAAAGAAAGGAACGATCCACAGATAGGCACTTCCGATAATCTGCCTGCCGAACCATAGCTCACCGGAAACGGGTCCTTTTCCGGGTCTAAAGGCTTTTCGCTCAACAGCTCAGCGGCTTAGAGCGCTTGTCAGAATAGTGTTCCGATATTCTCCGGCGTCATTCCCGCGAAAGCCGGAATCCATTTTATCCAAAATGACTCTGGATGCCGGATCGAGTCCGGCATGACGAAATGGGATATGGTGGCCAATCGGAACCTATTTATGGCTACCGGTATAACGGCTCAGGAGCTTGGCACACAGTATGCGTATTCGGTATTTTGGACGTTCAGGGGTTGCCCAAGTCTCGCCTCTGCGATAGGATTTCCTGCCATGGCAGGTCACAGCATCATATTAGGGGAGATCGAAGGGGTTTCCAGGCGGGATTTCCTCGAGATCGAACCCGAACTGAAGAAGGCGTTCGACACCTTCCAATGGAAGGAGGGAAGGGTCGTTATCCGAAGCGAGCGCTACCACGAAAAGGTGCGCGCGCTTTTCCAGAAAATCGCCGACCGTATCGCCGAAGGAAATTTCGGCTCCCTGCTGTACATCGGAAACGGACGGGTGGCTGCCATCTACTTCGGACCGGGCCGCTTCAAGGCCATCTCTTATGGAGAGCCGACCCCGCCGGAGTGGTGGGGAGTTAAGAGCTAAAATTCGAAATCCGAATATCGAATGTCGAAACAAATTCGAATGACCGAAATCATAATGACCGAAACGAGCCAAATTGTGTTGACAGTATAAGACAGGCAGCGAATCGTCGGCCCAGAAGCACCGTTTCGAATTTTGGTCATTCTGATTTTGAATTTGTTTCGGATTTCGGATTTCGTGCTTCGAATTTATAAGTTTTTTAATGCAGGCCGTGCCCATTTTCAATGCAGTGATTTGGAGGAAATTCAGTGAAGCTAGGCATCGTCGGTCTCCCCGGGGCCGGAAAAAAGACCGTGTTCGAGGCGTTGACCGGCAATCCGGCAGCGGTGCATTTGACCGAGAGCCAGATCGGCACTGTAAAGGTGCCGGATCCGCGGGTGGACGTGCTCAGCCGGATGTACAATCCGAAAAAGACGATCTATGCCCAGGTGGAATATTTTCTTCCGGCCGCGGCCCTGCAGCAGAAGGAAAAAGGCAGGGAGCAGAGCATCTGGGTGCAGGTGCGCGACTGTGACGCACTGCTTCACGTGATCCGCAACTTTGCACCCCCCGGAATGCCGGCCCCGGCCCCGGCCGCCGACTTTGCCGAAATCGACCAGGAACTGATTCTCTCGGACCTGGTGGTCGTCGAAAAGCGCCTGGAGCGGCTGACGGCGGATATCCAGCGCGGCAAAAAGCCCGACCCCGAGGAACAGCCCCTTTTGCTGCGATGCCGGGAACATCTGGAAGCAGACAAGCCCCTTCGCAGCGACACCGAGCTTTGCCGGGCGCCGGTTTTGCGGGGGTACGCTTTTTTGTCGGCCAAGCCGATGCTGGTCCTGTTCAACAACGAGGATGAAGACGATGCCACCCCTTCGGCCGGAGCGCTTGCCGAAACCGAGACCTGCGGCGTGATCAAAGGAAGGCTGGAACAGGAGCTTGCCCAGATGGACGCCGAGGAGGCCGCCGCTTTTTTAGAGGAGTTCAACATCACCGCCTCTGCCATGGACAGAATCATCGAACAATCCTACCGCCTCCAGGGACTGATCTCCTTTTTCACCGTGGGTGAAGACGAGGTCCGGGCCTGGACCATCCGGAAAGGAACCCCGGCCGTGGAAGCGGCCGGCGCCATCCACTCGGACATTCAAAAAGGATTCATTCGGGCCGAGGTTCTTGCCTACGACGACCTGATGGACGCAGGCACCTTCAAGGACGCCCGGTCCAAAGGAACGGTGCGCCTGGAGGGAAAGACTTACGAAGTCCGGGACGGAGACATCATCACCTTTCGCTTCAACGTGTAATCCAATCGCTTCCGCGCTTGGATGACAGGGCGCGTTCCGCGCAAAACACCCAAATGTTACTCCCCCTGCCCAACTGCGTTTATTCTAAGCGGCGCCAGCCGCTTCTTATAAAAGCGCACAGCGCTTTTATTTTTATTTGCGGTCCATTATAAAATTCCTATATTTACCACTGTGATTTTTGCAGGCTTATGTGAAAATAGTCTCAAAGATAGGCCATTAAATACCCTCGGGGGGAGTCCATCGTCCCGCGCCGAGCATCGCAGATCCGGCCGGATCAGGCCCTTTCGCTGTTTGAGGCCCCCGTTCTTTGGGGGCCGAGTTCGAAAGGGCCCCGGCCGGATCGAGAAGCGCAGGAAGAAGCGGGGCGCAGGGCGCCCTTTCTTTTGGTTCGTTTTCTTTGGGCGAGCAAAGAAAATGAACGAAAAAGAATTTAAATTCAAATAGACGACCTTGCCGTTGGAGCCAAACAGCACTTGTTTCCCCTTCGAACCGGTAAGATTCTGATCGCGGTCATGATATGCTCGATCCTTGCAGCCGGCTGCAGTCCTTTTGCCCCACAGCCCCGAGCCGTTCCTGAAGAGGATCTGCCCGAGACCTATTCGCTTTACACCGGCGAATCCGAGGCGGAACGCCGCTGGTGGTATGCCTTTTCCGATCCGGAGCTGAACAGGCTGGTGGAGACGGCTCTGGCTGACGGGCTTTCCATCCAGGAAGCATGGGCCCGGTTGAACCAGGCCCGGGCGGTCGCCGTGCAGGCAGGGGCGGCACGGTATCCGGATTTGACCGCCGAGGGCGACGCCCTGGTGGGGCGGCAAAAATCGAGCTCCGCCGCCGGGAGCAGACAGCTCGAACAAGCCGGCATCGGCCTGGCGAGCCGATACGAAATCGATCTCTGGGGGCGGGTCGCGGCCGGCAGGGAAGCCGCCCTGTTGGGTGCGGCCGCAGCCCGGGAGGATCTCAACACGGCGGCCGTCACACTCTCGGCCGAAGTGGCCAGCCGATGGATCGGGATCATCTCCCAGCGGATGCAAAAAGATCTCATCGAAGAGCAGCTCAAGATCAACAGGACCTTTTTGGAGCTGGTGGAGCTTCGGTTCAAGACGGCCATGGTCTCCGCCCTGGACGTCTACCAGCAAAAACAGGTGGTGGAAAACCTCGAGGCTGAACTTCCCCTGGTGGAAGAGCGCGAGGCCCTGCTGAAACACCAGCTGGCCGTGCTGCTGGGAAAGCCGCCCCGGACGGAGCTGGCGGTTCGACGGCAGTCTCTGCCGGATCCGGCGCCGCTGCCGCCCGCGGGCCTGCCGGCCGATCTGCTCTCGGCGAGGCCGGATGTCCGCTCCGCCGGCTTCAGGCTGGAAGCCGCCGATTGGCAGGTGGCCGAAGCCAGGGCCAACCGGCTGCCGGCTTTGAGTCTGGCGGCAAGCGCTCGGTACGGCGAAGGAGACCTGGATGTGATTTTCGACAGTTGGCTGCTCAGTCTGGCGGCCAATCTTACGGCGCCGATCTTCGACGGGGGACGGCGGGCCGCGGAGGTCGACCGGAGCGTCTCTGTCGCCGACGAACGCCTGGCCGTTTACCGACGCACGGTGCTGACCGCTGTCAAGGAAGTCGAAGACGCCCTGGTCAGCGAGGCCAAACAGAAAGAGCATATCGAAGGGCTCGCCAGGGTGATCACCACTGCGCGGCAGGCATTGGAGGAGGCTGGAAACCGGTATCGAAACGGCCTGAACGACTACCTGCCGGTGCTGACCCAGCTGTTGTCGGTTCAGAGACTGGAGCGGGAGCTGGTCCAGCGCAAAACGGACCTGCTCGCTACCAGAATCCAGCTTCACCGCGCCTTGGGCGGGACCTGGGCAGAAGAAATGACACCGCCGCCGATGACGGAAAACCGGTATCGCCCACCGGTTAAAGATACTGGAAGTTGAGCCATGGACAAGCGTATCGAAGACAACCCCGAGCTGCCCCGTGAACCGGATCCGGTCCGCTGGTGGAAGCGGATGCTTCGCATTTTTCTCGCGATGATGATCGTCGGTGCCGGCATCGCGGGCGCCG
>CBFCZJ010000084.1:0-12200 GCA_965602445.1 uncultured Desulfobacterales bacterium
ACAACCGCCCGGACTGGATCGACATCCCCATCGAAGGAATCGAACAGCTGCTGGGCAGGCAAGCATAACAGACAGCGAGGCAACCATGGCTGACACAACCCATCCGGCCCACGAAACGGCCGAAGAATCGCGTACCACGGTCCACGCCGGCACCCGTCTGCTTACCGGCGACGACCTGTACCTGTTCAACGAAGGAAACCACTTCCGCCTCTACGAAAAGCTGGGAGCGCACCCGATGTCGCACCAGGGCCGGCAGGGGATCCACTTCGGAGTGTGGGCTCCCAACGCCGAGCAGGTATCTGTCATCGGAGAGTTCAACGGTTGGGACAAGGAGATGCACCGGCTTTATCCGCGGGAAGATTCGGGCATCTGGGAGGGGTTCATCCCGGACCTCGTTCCAGGCAGCCTGTACAAGTACCACGTCCGTTCCCGGCACCGGGGGTACAGCGCGGACAAGGCAGACCCCTTCGCCTTTTTCACCGAGCTGTCGCCCCAGACCGCTTCGGTGGCCTGGAACCTTTCCTATGAATGGAACGACCGGCAATGGATGGAAAGCCGCAATGAGGCGAATGCCCTCGATGCACCGATTTCCATCTACGAAATGCACCCGGGCTCCTGGATGCGGGTTCCGGAAGAGGGAAACCGATATCTGAACTGGCGGGAGATGGCCCCGAAGCTGGTGGAATACCTTCACAAGACCGGGTTCACCCACGTGGAATTTCTGCCGATCATGGAACATCCCTTCTACGGAAGCTGGGGATACCAGTGCCTCGGTTACTTTGCCCCGACCAGCCGGTACGGAAGCCCCCAGGATTTCATGTTCCTCGTCGAGCAGCTTCACCAAAACGGCATCGGCGTGATCCTGGACTGGGTTCCCTCCCACTTTCCCTCCGACGAGCACGGACTGGGCTATTTCGACGGCACCCATCTTTTCGAGCACGAAGACGCCCGCAAGGGTTTTCATCCGGACTGGAACAGCTACATTTTCAACTACGGGCGAAACGAGGTGAGAAGTTTTCTCATCAGCAGCGCGCTGTTCTGGCTCGACAAGTACCACATCGACGGCTTTCGGGTGGACGCCGTGGCTTCCATGCTCTACCTGGACTACTCCCGCAAGGAGGGCGAGTGGATCCCCAACGAATACGGCGGAAACGAAAATCTGGAGGCCATTTCCTTTCTGCGGCGGTTCAATGAAGAGGTCCACAAAAACTATCCGGGCACGATTACCGTGGCCGAAGAGTCGACCGCATGGCCGCAGGTCTCCCGGCCGGTCTACCTGGGCGGGCTCGGTTTCGACATGAAATGGGACATGGGCTGGATGCACGACACCCTGCACTACCTGGCCCAGAATCCCGTCTACAGAAGCTACCATCACAACCATCTGACCTTCCGGATGGTCTACGCCTTCCAGGAAAACTACGTGCTGCCTCTTTCCCACGACGAGGTGGTCCATGGAAAAGGGTCGCTGCTGGACAAGATGCCGGGAGACGACTGGCAGAAGTTTGCCAACCTCAGGCTGCTCTATGGCTACATGTACGCCCAGCCTGGAAAGAACCTGCTTTTCATGGGGGCGGAGATCGGACAGCGCCGGGAATGGTCCCACGACCGCAGCCTGGACTGGCACCTGCTAGACGACTTCGCCCATCGCGGCCTTCAGAGATGGGTGGAGGACCTGAACCAGTTTTACCGGAGACATCCGGCCATGCACGCAAAGGATTTCTCTGCCGAGGGCTTTTCCTGGATCGACTGCAACGACGCCCCCCAGTCGACCCTGAGCCTGCTCCGCCGGGGCGGATCACCGCGGCAAGAGGTGGTCGTCGTGTGCAACTTCACTCCGGTGCCGCGGCACAACTACCGGGTGGGGGTGCCCAGGGAAGGAAGCTGGAAAGAAGCCCTCAACAGCGATGCCCGGCATTACGGCGGAGGCAATCAGGGAAGCCTGGGCGATTTGGAGGCGACGCCGGTGCCCTTTCACGGGCATCCCTATTCCCTGAATTTGGTCCTGCCGCCCCTGGCGGTGGTGTTTTTTACAGCGCAGAGTTAATCCGTTTAACGTCAAGAAGGAATTTTGGGGTATGCGTTATGCCCAAAATCAATCCAAGGATTGGGTTTCATTGCAACAAACGGATTAACTCTTAAAAAAACTTTAGGGCGCAAAGCGCGAAGGGCAGACGGCCGCCCGCCGCTGGCCGGCGAAACAGCAGCAAGGAGCGCTTGCAGTGGCGGCGCAAGGCGCTCGGTTTTGCCCTTTGCTCCATGCACCATGCCCTATGCGGCCTTAGAAATTCGAACCTGAAACCGACCGAAAAATCCGAACAAGGAGGCCCCATCGACCATGCGGATCCTGATGCTGACCAACGAATATCCACCCCACATTTACGGAGGTGCGGGGGTGCACGTGGAGCACCTGAGCCGGGAGATTCTGCAGCTCGAAGACGGGGTGGAGCGTCTCGACATCCACTGTTTCGGGGACCAGGAGCAGGCCGGGGAAAAAGGCTCCGTCAGGGGGGCCGCAGGCCCGGATGCGCGGCTCTCCGGGCTGCGCCATCCCAAGCTTCTGGACGCGCTATACCGGAATCTTTTCATGGCGGGGGCAGCCGACGATGCCGATCTGATCCACTGCCACACCTGGTACACCTATCTGGCAGGCTGTCTTTTGAAGCAGATCCAGGCCATTCCCCTGGTGGCGACGGTTCATTCCCTGGAACCCCATCGCCCCTGGAAAAAGGAGCAGATGGGAAATGCCTATTATGCCACCTCCTGGCTGGAAAAAACGGCGCTGGAAGGCGCAGACGGCGTGATCGCCGTCTCCAAGGCCATGAAAAAGGACATCACCAGCCTGTACAGCGTCAACGAGGACAAGATCCGAGTCATATATAACGGCATCGACAAGGACCGGTTTCGAAAGATGGAGCGTCCCGACATCCCGGCTGCTTACGGCATAGACCCTGACAAGCCGTATGTGCTGTTCGTGGGCCGGATCACCCGGCAAAAGGGCATCCTGCATCTGGTCCGGGCGCTTCCCATGCTCGACCGCGGCGTGCAGGCGGTGCTCTGCGCCGGCGCTCCGGACACTGCTAAAATCGGCCGTGAAATGGAGACCCGGGTCAAAGACGCCCGCAACAGCACGAAAAACGAAATCCTCTGGATTCCGGAAACGATACCGGTGCACGATCTTTCCGCCCTTTACAGCCATGCGTCGGTGTTCGTCTGCCCCTCGGTGTATGAACCTTTCGGCATCATCAACCTGGAGGCCATGGCCTGCGGCACGCCGGTGGTGGCTGCAGCGGTGGGAGGAATTCCCGAAGTGGTGGCCCACGACAAGACCGGTCTTCTGGTTTCCTTCGAACCGGGTCCGGGATCGGAGCCCAAAGATCCGGAAAAGTTTGCCGCAGACCTTGCCGGCTCGATCAACCTGCTGCTCCGGCATCCGGAAAAACGAAGCCAAATGGGAATCGCCGCCCGAAAGCGGGTCGAGGAACGGTTCACCTGGGACCGAATCGCCGGTCTGACCGTTTCATACTACAAGGAGCTGGCCGCTGTCCGCGGCCGGGAAAGGGGAAGCGCGTGATCAAGCCGTTTTCCGACGCGCGCCTGGGGGCCGAAGTCATTGGGAAAGGAACGGTTCGCTTCACCGTGTGGGCGCCGTTTGCAGAAGCGGCCACGGTGGAGGTCGTTTCCTCCCCGCAGCGGATGGTTCCGCTGAAAGCCATGGAAGACGGATACCATCAGGGTGTCGGCGAGTCGATAGAAGCAGGCGCCCGTTATTTCATCCGGCTTCACAAGCCGGGGCCGGAAGGCGAAGCCAACATCGAACGCTTTGCAGACCCCGCCTCCCGGTATCAGCCGGACGGCGTTCACGGCCCCTCTCAGGTGGTGGACGAAGCCTTCCCCTGGCAAAATCGCCGGTGGGCGGGGCTGCCGCTTTCCCGGTTCATCATCACCGAGATCCACGTTGGAACCTTCACGCCCGAAGGCACTTTCGATGCGGCAGTCTCCGAGCTCGACAGGCTCAAAGATGCCGGGTTTACGGCCCTGGAGCTGATGCCTGCCGTCCAGTTTCCCGGCAGCCGCAACTGGGGCTACGATGGGGTCTACCCCTTTGCCGTGCAAAACACCTATGGGGGGCCGGAGGGGCTCAAGCGGTTCGTGGACGCATGCCACGGCAAGGATCTGGGGGTGATTCTGGATGTGGTCTACAATCACCTGGGCCCGGAAGGGAATTACTTCAGGAATTTCGGCCCCTACTTTACCGATTTTTACAAGACGCCCTGGGGCGAGGCGGTCAATTTCGACGGGCCGGAAAGCGATCATGTCCGTCGGTTTTTCATCGAAAACGCCCTGCAATGGGTTTGCGAATATCAAATCGATGCACTGAGGCTCGACGCGGTGCACGCCATCTACGATTTTTCCGCCAGCCCTTTTCTCCAGGAGCTTGGACTGGCTGTCGACCGGGCGGCTGAAGCCGAAAACCGGCGAATTTATTGTATTGCCGAAAGCGCCTTGAACGATTCGAAAATCGTCCGGCCCCGGGAACTCGGCGGATTCGGCCTTGACGCCCAGTGGAACGACGACTTCCACCATGCACTGCATGTCCTTCTTACCGGAGAAAAGGGGGGCTATTACCGGGACTACGGCCGGATGGCGGATCTGGCCAAAGCCTGGCAGGAGGGGTTCGTTTATTCGGGTCAGTACTCCGACTTTCGGCAGCGGAGGTTCGGAAATTCTTCCCGAAACATTTCGGCCGGCCGCTTTGTCGTGTGCGCCCAAAACCACGATCAGATCGGCAACCGGATGCATGGAGACCGCCTCTCCACGCTGATTTCATTCGAGCAGCAGAAGCTGGCTGCAGCAGTTCTTCTTCTGTCGCCGTTTATCCCGCTGCTGTTCATGGGAGAAGAATACGGGGAGACCGCCCCTTTCCCGTATTTTGTCAGCCACTCCGATCCTGAGCTGGTCGCGGCCGTCCGGGAAGGACGGCAGCAGGAGTTCGAGTCCTTCGGGTGGAACCAGGAGCCCCCGGATCCCCAGGACGAGGCCACCTTTCACCAGGCACGGCCGGATCCGTCAAAAGCCGCCTCCGGAGAGCATCGAATTTTGCTGGAATTTCACCAAGAGCTGATCCGCCTGCGAACCGAGATCTTGTGCCTCTCAACTCTGAGCAAAAAGTCGATGAAGGTGGCTTTTACGGAAAACAGCAGGATGTTGCGGGTACACCGCTGGAGTTCGCGGGACGAAGTCGCGATCGTGTTTTGTTTCGGCACCGAAGATGGAAAAAAAGATGTTCATCTGCCTCCTGGACGCTGGGAGAAAGTCATCGAGTCGTGCGACGCTCGCTGGGGTGGCCCGGGCGGCAACGTGCCCGATGCCGTGGCGTCGAAAGAGGGGACAGGCGCGAGGATTTTGCCTGCCCCTACCAGCGCGGTGTTGCTGTACCGGGCAACAAAGCCGTTTGGTGGTTTTTAGAAGAAATCCCAAAAAAATCTTCTTGTGCCCGAGGCGGCGGGAGCCCGGCGAAAAGAACCCTGGATTCCCGCTTTCGCGGGAATGACGAAATAACTTTCGGGGGAACAACGAAATAGCTTTCGGGGGAACGACAATGGAAGAAAAATACATTTGCATTCACGGGCATTTTTATCAGCCCCCTCGGGAAAACGCATGGCTCGAAGCCGTGGAGGTTCAGGATTCGGCCCATCCCTACCACGACTGGAACCGTCGGATTACGGCCGAATGCTATTCGGCCAACGCGTATTCGCGCATCCTGGATGAAAGCGGGCGGATCGAAGAAATCGTCAACAACTATGAAAAAATCTCTTTCAACTTCGGGCCGACGCTTCTTGCCTGGATGGAGCGAAGCGTCCCGGATGTCTACGGGGCTGTTTTAGAGGCCGACAAAAAAAGCGCTGACCGGTATTCCGGGCACGGCTCTGCCCTGGCCCAGGCTTACAACCACATGATCATGCCGCTGGCCAACCGCCGGGACAAGCAAACCCAGGTTTTGTGGGGCATTCGCGACTTTTCCAGGCGATTCGGCCGTGAGCCGGAAGGAATGTGGCTTCCGGAAACGGCCGTGGACATCGAAACCCTGGAAGTTTTATCAGAACTGGGCCTTTCATTTACGATTTTGAGCCCCTATCAAGCGGCGCGAACCCGTGCCGAAGGCGAGAAAGAGTGGCAGGATGTGTCCGACGGCACCATCGATCCGAAAGAGCCCTATCGGCAAAATCTGCCCGGCGGCAAAAGCATCGACATCTTCTTCTACGACGGTCCGATTTCCCGGGCCGTAGCCTTCGAAGATCTGCTCAAAGACGGAGAGGTTTTTGCCGAGCGGCTTGCCAGCGGCTTCACCGAGCGAACGGCGCCCCAGCTTCTTCACATCGCTACAGACGGAGAAAGCTACGGTCACCACAGTGCGCACGGGGACATGGCACTGGCCTATGCCCTGCACTTCATCGAATCAGAAAAACTGGCCCGACTGACCAATTACGGTGAGTTTCTCGAAAACCACCCGCCGACCCGGGAGGTCGAGATCAAGGAAAACTCCTCCTGGAGCTGCAGTCATGGTGTGGAGCGCTGGCGCAGCGACTGCGGATGTCACTCCGGTGCGAATCCGAAATGGCATCAACGCTGGCGTGCCCCTTTGCGGGATGCCCTGGATTTTTTGCGCGACGAACTGGCCCGGATTTATGAAAGCAAGGGCGGAGAATTTCTCAAAGACCCCTGGAAGGCCAGAGACGATTACATCCACGTAGTGCTCGACCGGTCGACAGAGTCGATCGAAGCCTTCATGGACCGGCATTGCAAAGGCGCTCGAAGACCGTCAGACAAGGTACGGATTCTGAAACTGTTGGAGATCCAGCGCCATGCCCTTCTGATGTACACGAGCTGCGGTTGGTTTTTCGACGAAATTTCCGGGATTGAAACGGTTCAAATCATTCAGTACGCCGGCCGCGCGATCCAGCTCCACGAAGATTTGTACGGCGGAGATCTGGAATCCCGCTTTCTTGAGAAGCTGTCTGAGGCCGAGAGCAACATTCCCGAACACGGCAACGGCCGGAAAATTTATCAGAAGTTCGTCCAGCCGGCCATGGTCGATCTGAAGCGGGTGGCGGCCCATTATGCCATCAGCTCATTGTTCGAAGATCATGCCGAGCGTGTTTCCGTATTTTGCTGCTCGGCATCGCAGAAGGAATATCGAAGCTCAGAGGCAGGCAGGGCCCGGCTGGCAGCCGGACAGGTGGAAATTACTTCCGACATTACCCAGGAGTCGGAAAATATCCGCTTCGTCGTGTTTTACGCGGGAGATCATCAGCTGAGCTGCGGGCTTTCCAAGGATATCGCGGAGGGTGTTTTCAGTGATCTAATGGCGCAGCTCTTCGATACCTTCGATCGAGCCGATTTTACCGAGGTCATGCAGTTGACAGGGGAAGCATTCGAAGGATCGCTATATTCTTTGAAATCCCTTTTCAAAGACGGACAGCGGAAGATATTGAACGTCATTCTCGAAAAAAAGATCGCAGACGCCCTTTCGGTATACCGGCATGTCTACGAACCGAACGTCCCCCTCATCCGGTTTCTCAAAGATTCTTCCACGCCGATTCCTCCTCCTCTTTATGCATCGGGGCAGTTCGTTCTCAACAGCGAATTGGACACGGAGCTTGACCGCCGGGACATCAACTACGAAAGAATCACCGACCAGCTTCGAGAAGCCGAACTTGCCGGGATTTCCCTGGATGCCAAAACTCTGGAATACACCCTTCGAAAGAATCTGGAGAAAAAGGCCGACGCATTTCAAGAGAATCCGAAGAGCCAGGTGATTCTGCAGGATATCGTCAACGGGGTCGAGCTCGTATACGCGCTTCCCTTCGATGTGAACCTGCGCAAACTTCAGAATATCGTCCACGAAGTAAAAATCAGAAACCATGAGGACATGAAACGCAAGGCAGAGCAGGGAGACAAAGAGGCGGCAGCCTGGGTCGAACTTTTCGAGAATTTGTGCGGGCAGCTGAATCTTCGGATCTAAGGGTATATTTTGCTTGTGGCTTGGGAGAATGCTGAGGGCATGGGGCATAGGGCATGGAGCATAGGGCATAGAGAAGAACACAGAGGACGGATGACAGAGGACAGACGACAGAAGAACGAAGATCCTGCTTCCAACTTTGTCCGATTTTGCTTTTGCTGTCCTCTGTGCTTTGTCTTCTGGCATCTTTTTCTGACATCCGACATCCGACATCCGACATCTATATTTGCCTTATGCTCCATGCTCTATGCCCTATGCTCTATGCGTGTTTAAGAGTCATAACCGGCAGTAAATGGAATGAAAAATGAAAACCCCCAGCGCGACATACCGCATTCAATTCACCCCGGACTTTGGGTTTCGAGAGGCGCTGGGGATTGTCGGGTACCTGGCCGAACTGGGTGGGTTCTGGGTGTATGCCTCTCCCATTTTTGAAGCCCGCCCGGGGAGTCTTCACGGCTACGATGCCGTGAATCCGAATCGGCTCAATCCGGAACTCGGTTCCGAGGCCGACTTTGACGAGCTGCTCGCAGCGCTGCGCCAACGCGAAATGGGATGGCTGCAGGACGTTGTTCCAAATCACCTGGCCTACAGCGGCGAAAACCCGATGGTGGCCGATTTGTTCGCCCTGGGGGAGAACTCCGCCTTTGCCGATTTTTTCGATATCACCTGGGACCATCCATCCGAACAACTTTCAGGAAAGGTTTCGGCCCCCTTTCTCGGCGACCGCTTGACGGATTGCCTCGAAAGAGGAGAGATCCGTCTGGACCTTCGGAAGGGGATACTCGGCGCGGCCTACTACGAACATTTTTTTCCGCTCCGGCTTTTTTCTTATGGGATTTTGGACCCGGAAATCCCGGGCGCCGGTGACCGTATTTTCGAGGATGCCGGCACCGACTTTTTAAATGCGGTTCGCAAACTGGTTCTCAACGCAGCAGAGCCCCCCTCTCCGGATAGAGACGGCTTCATACTGGAGCAAAAACTAGCGATCCGGCGGTTGGTCGACCGCCATCGGCAGGTGCGCCGGTTCATCGACCGCCGGCTTCAAAGCTTCGATCCGAAAAAAGGCGGTCCGGAAGCCGCCGCATCGCTGAAACGGCTTCTTTCCGACCAGGTTTTCCGTCTCAGGCACTGGCGGACGGCAACAAAAGAGATCAACTACCGGCGGTTTTTCGACATCAACGAACTGATTTGCCTTCGGCAGGAGGCATCGTCGATTTTCCACCACACCCACCGCCTTCTTCGGCGCCTCACGGGCGAAGAAAAAATCGACGGGGTCCGGATCGATCACATCGACGGCCTGCGCGATCCGGCCGGATATCTGCGGAGGCTGCGGCAGGCCTGCGGAGATGTCTATATCGCAGTCGAGAAGATCCTCGGGCCGGAAGAGCCGCTGCCCCCATCCTGGCCCGTGCAGGGGGCTACCGGCTACGAGTTTGCCGACAAGGTGACCCGGCTTTTTTGCCCCGGCGACCGTCAGGAGCAAATCAGCGCCGTTTACCGGGATTTTTCCGGAAGAAAGGAGCCGTTTGATGAGGTCTGCCGGACCGCCAAGAAACAGGTGCTTAAAGAAGCGTTTGCCGGAGATCTGGCCAACCTCGTCGATCGGTTTCGTGCGGCGGGAGAAGAGGCTGGCGAGAAGGCGTCGTTGGCGCCGGATATCTTGAGCGCCGCCGTCGCTGAGCTGCTGGCCCGCTTTCCGGTATATCGGACCTACGCCGGTGAAGCCGGCGCAACCGGCGACGATGCCGATTTGATTCGGGAAATCATCGAAGAAGCCTCTGCTCAAGTGCCTGCACTCGGACAGGCGCTGGGAGTCGTCTGCGGCATTCTTCTGGCCGAAGATGAAACTGGTAGCTTGCCGGGGATCAGCGGCTTTGCCCGGGGCGAGGCTGCGGCCCGATTTCAGCAGCTTTGTGCGCCGCTGGCCGCAAAGGGGGTGGAGGACACGGCCCTGTACCGGTATCATCGGCTTTGCTCCTTGAACGAGGTGGGCGGCGACCCGTCTCGCACCGGCATTTCACTCTCGTCTTTTTATGCATTTCTCTTCGATCGCTCCGAAAACTTTCCTCATGCCATCAACGCGCTTTCCACCCACGACACGAAGCGCTCGGAAGACGTGCGGGCCAGAATCAATGTCCTTTCCGAAATTCCGGAAGATTGGCGGCTTCGATGCGAAACGTGGAAGGAGATGAACCGGACGAAAAAAGAGTTGAGCAACGGCGCCGCCGTACCGGGTGCCAACACCGAATATCTTCTTTATCAAACGCTTGTGGGTACGTTTCCCTTCGAACCGAAAGATCTGGAGCAATACGGGGAGCGAATTGGCAATTACATGGTCAAGGCGGTGCGGGAGGCCAAGGAACACAGCTCCTGGCTGTCGCCGGACACCGGCTATGAAGAGGCGCTGTGCCGGTTCATCGACCGACTGCTGATGACGCCTGAAAAAGACGACCCTTTTATGGCCGACTTTCTCTCATTTGCCAAAAAGATCTCCCGTTTCGGCGTCTACAATTCCCTTTCCCAGAGCCTGATCAAGATCACCGCACCGGGCATCCCTGATTTTTACCAGGGCACGGAACTGTTCGATTTTTCCCTGGTGGATCCGGACAACCGCCGCGCGGTTGATTTCACGAGGCGGAAGAAGCTGCTGGAGGAAATCCGCAGCCGACAGCTGCCGGGACCGCCGGCAAGACCCGATGGACGTCGGAAAAAAGAGGACTACGACCGGATGAAGCTTTACCTGGTATTCGCCGGGCTGCAGGTCCGCAAACAGCGGCCGGCGCTTTTTGGAACTGGAAGATTTCTCCCCCTATACGCCGACGGACGCTTTGCCGACCATGTCGTCGCCTTCGCCCGGATCCACGGCAGTCAATACAGCCTCACGGCCGTGCCCCGCTGGCTGACAACGGTGGCACCCGACGGCCGGGAGCCGATAGGGGAGGTGTGGGAAGACACGGCGCTGACGCTTTCCGACGGTTTTCCCACCACCTGGACAAACGCTGTCTCCGGGGAAAGATACAATTTCGGAGAAACCCTGCCGCTGGAAGAAATTTTCGGGCAATTTCCGGCAGCGCTGCTGACCGCGGAGGTGGAATCATGAGTATTCGAAGCAGCGGCATACTGCTTCACCCGACCAGCCTGCCGAGCCGGTACGGTATCGGCGACATGGGCCCTGACGCCTATCGCTTCGCCGATCTGCTCGCGGCAGCCGGACAGCAGTACTGGCAGATATTGCCGGTGACCCCCACCGATCCGGCCCACGATCACTCTCCTTACCACGGTGTTTCCGCTTTTGCCGGAGATCCGCTGTGGATCAGCCCGAGCCTTCTGGTGAAAGCCGGTTGGCTGACGGCCGCGGATCTTGGCGATGCACCGGATGTTCCAGATGACCGGGTCAACTTTGCAACGGTGCGCAACGTCAAAAAGCCGATGCTGGAAAAAGCGTTTGCACGCCTCGAAGCCGGCCTGAAAAGGGACGCGGTAGCCCGCTTTGCCCGGCAAACCCCCTGGCTTGCCGATGTGGCCCTTTTTCGGGTGCTGACCCGCCAATACGGCGGTCCCTGGTCCGAGTGGCCGGAGCCGCTCCGTGACCGCCGAAAGGAGGCCTTGAAAGAGGCCGGCCGGCGTTTTGCCACCGATCTTCGGCGGGAAGTTTTTCTCCAGTACCTTTTTTTCGAACAGTGGCGCAACCTGAAAGAATACTGCAACCGCAGGGGGGTTCAGCTGATCGGCGATGCGCCGATATATCTTCCGTTTCACAGTGCGGAGGTCTGGAACAGTCCGCACCTCTACAAGCTGGCTCCCGATCGGACCCCTTCGGTGGTTTCGGGGGTTCCCCCGGATTATTTCAGCCGGACCGGACAGCTCTGGGGCCATCCGGTGTACGACTGGGAGGCGCTCATGCAATCCGGCTTCGATTGGTGGATTCGGAGAATCGCCCACAACCTGGCTCTGTTCGATCGGCTGCGCATCGACCATTTCCGGGGGTGGGTCGCCTGCTGGGAGGTGCCGGCCGATGAGAAGACGGCGGTGAACGGCAAATGGGTCCCGGTCCCCGGAGACCGCCTGCTCGATGCCCTGTTCCGCCGCTTTTCCTGCCTCCCGTTGATTGCCGAGGACCTGGGCACCATCACGGCCGACGTCCGGGAAACCATGAACCGGTTCGGCCTTCCCGGCATGC
>CBFCZJ010000085.1:0-12168 GCA_965602445.1 uncultured Desulfobacterales bacterium
CCGCTATCGCGTAATAGACGCTGCCGTTTTTGCGGATCGCCTGGATCCGGCCGGTGCGCAGCAGGCTGCCCAGGTATTTGGACACCTCGTTGACATGCATCCCGAACCCCTTTGCAATCTGCTCCGAGGTGCAGGGGCGGCGCCGCAGCATGGACAGCAGCGCCTCTGTGTTGAGCTGGATCTTGGCATCGATTTTCTCGTCGAATTCGGCGATGACCTCCGCCGGGGGTCGAAACAAGGGACACAGCGCGGCAAGGCGCTCCGGGGAAACGGCTTCGACAAAATCCTCGGCCGGGGGCCTTACGGCGGTGTTGAGCTGAATCCGGTCAGGGGAAATTTCTTCGGCCAGGTCCGCGATTTTACCCATGCTCGAGGCCATGGCGTTCATGCCGCCCACGGCGAAAACCTCCAGGTACAGTTTTCCGCTGAATTCGGTGCGAAAGATTTTCTGGCCTTCCAGGACCTGTTCGAACCGGAGCTGTTCGTGGGGACGGTTCACCCATTCAAAGGAATGCTGGTCCCAGGCGCTGAGGGACGTCTTGACCATGTCCGCGCGGGAAGCCGCCGCCCTGACTTCCGGCAGGTGCAGCAGGGCGCCGTTGGTCAAGACGACCGAAGCGATGGCGGTGTGGGTCCGGATGAAATCGAGAACTTCACCGAACTCTGAGTGCAAGGTGGGTTCTCCCGAGCCGGACAGCGTGATCACGTCGGCCCGGCCCCCGCCGGCAAGCCATCGATCCAGCTCGGAGAGAACCTCCTTGGTGGGTACATACTCCCGGCGTTCGACGGTCTTTCGGGTCGTGCGTCCGAGCTGGCAAAACACGCAGTCAAAGCAGCATGTCTTATACGGGGTCAGGTCCACGCCCAAAGACCGCCCGAACCGCCGGGAAGGAACGGGGCCGAATAAGTATTTCATTGTTTTCTCGTTATTTTGATTAACATCCGAAATCCGAAACACGAATATCGAAATCCGAAACAAACTCGAAATTCGAATCACCCAATGACCAAAACTTAAGAAAGCCTTCGACCAGTTTCAGTTTCGCAAAGGGCGAAGTTGTTGTTTTGAATTTTGGTCATTCGTGCTTGTTTCGTGCTTCGTGCTTCAAATTTCGAATTTTTCACCATCGCTTTCGAGTATATCTCCTCCAAATTTTTCCTGCTATGATGTCATCACCTTTAGGCCGGGATGGATACTAAGCTTCCAGCTTCATCCGGTCTTCCATGCTCATCATGACCCGCTCGCGGGCCCTGTCGATCCCCAGGGCCTTTCTCTTCTTGTCGATGTGGGCAATCATCTTTTGCGCATGCTTGACCGGATCGACCTCCAGGTCCCACATCCCGCCGTACATTTTTTCAAACTCCTCGAAGAGGTATTTCTGGAACACCGGCGCCCCAGTGACCGGCAGGGTTACGCCGAAGACGGTGTAGACGCCCGAGGCCACGAAATAGTGGCCGATGCTGATCGCCTTTTCACTCATCCATTCCGGTGCAGACCCGGCTGCCGGAAGATCGCTGATGTCCTTGCCCAGGCCGCCGGCTTTGACCACCTCGGCCGCGGCCAACAAAATGCGGCTGTTATCCACGCAGGAGCCCATGTGCAGCACCGGGGGAATACCCACTGTTTCGCAGACTTCGGCCAGCCCCGGTCCGCAGAATACCCCTGCGGTTTCCGGTGTGAGCAGCCCTTCCATGGCGCAGGCGATGGCGTTGCAGCCGGTGGTCAGCACGATGACGTCGTTTTTGATCAGCTCCTTGACCACTTCGATGTGGCCCTGGTTGTGCTTGGTCCGGGCGTTGTTGCATCCGACCACGCCGCCGATACCGCGGATCCGGCCGTTGATGATGTTGTCGTTCAGCGTGTAGTATGATCCCCGGAAAGTGCCGCCCAGATGATATTCGATGGACTCCACCCCGAAGCCGCCGATGATCGAGGATTTCTGCTTCGGGATCATCACCTCGGTGCGGCGGTTTTCATAGTTGTCGATCGCCAGCTTGACGATCTTCTCCGCGTCTTCAAAGGCGTGGTGTTCGTCAAACTCGATGTGGATGACGTTGTCCTGCTCCATCTTGGCAATTGGGTGGGTCGTGATCAGCTTGGTGTGAAAGCATTTGGCCACATTGGCCAGGTTCTGGAAAATACACTGGATGTCGACCACCATGGCGTCGCAGGCGCCGGTGATGATCGCCAGCTCCTGCTGGAGAAAGGTCCCGCACAACGGAACCCCGTGGCGCTGGAGCACTTCATTGGCAGTACAGCAGATGCCCGAGAGTTGGATCCCCTTGGCTCCCTTTTTCTTGGCGTATTCCACCATCTCCGGCCTTTGGGCCACGGCCACGATGATTTCCGACAGCACCGGTTCATGGCCGTGGATCACCAGGTTGACCATGTCTTCTTTCATCACGCCCAGGTTCGCCTCCGAGGCCAGAGGATACGGGGTCCCGAACAGGATGTCCTGAAGCTCGGTGGCCAGCATCGAGCCCCCCCATCCGTCTCCGATGGCCGCGCGGGTTCCCTGCTTCATCAGGTTTTTGTAGTCCTGGTCCACCCCGATGTGGGTCCGGTGCATAATCTCGACGATCTCCCGATCGATATTGCGCGGCACCACCCCCTGCTTCTTCCAGATCTCGTAGCGGGCTTCGGGAGCCCTTTTGGCAAACAGGACCTCGCCTTCGGGCTTGCCCCACTCGGCCAGCGCCTTTTCACCCACCGCCACGGCCAGTTCGTCCAAGTTCCGATCCTTGGTTTCGCCGTCGACTTCCACCGTCGTCTCGACATCGAGCCATTGAGCGACATCGCGCAGCTTGTGGGGATCCTTGATTCGGTAGGCATCGGTCTCTTTTCTGGCAGCGGACATGAAGACTTCGGCAACGGCGCGCCCGTGGTCCGAGTGGGCGGCCGCGCCGCCGGCGATCATGCGAATGAAGTTTCTGGCGGCAATCGTGTTGGCCGTGGCCCCGCAAAGCCCCTTTCGGGTGTCTTCGCCTTCGATCCCGGACTTGGGAAGGGGCAGCCGGCAGGGTCCCATCCCGCAATTTTTACAGCAGGTGCCCTGGGTGCCGATGTTGCAGGGCTTCATGGTCACCGCCCGGTCGAAAACCGTTTCCACCCCGAGCGCCTGGGCCCGCGCGATCATCTTTTGGGTTGCCGCATCGATGGTCGCCTCCTGTGGATCGGCGACCTTCTTGGCCTTTTTTTCCTCTTTGATTTTTGCTTCTCCCGCCATGGATCCACCTCCTTTATGGCCGGCATCGTCACCGGTGCCGGCCGTTCAATAAAAAACATTTACCGGTTTTCTATATAACTCCAGTTGTATCCAGCCGGTGGCCAATGGGTGTCGGCTCGGAGGCCGGGCAACTGTCTGAGCCAGTTAGGCCGCGTTGAGACGGCCGCGAGGCAATCGTTGCGTTGCGCCAAACAGCAGAGCAGGGGCCTTTGATTCGCGGCGATGGATCAGTGCCTCCGGGCCACTTCATATCCTGCATGGGTGGCGCTGAAGATATCTCCGACTTCCCTTGCATCGCCGATGATTTCGACCTCCTTGACGGCGCCGGCGATTTCTTCCGCCGGTTGAAGTGCGGGCACCATGCCGGAGGCAATCACCACGGTTTCAAACGGATCCAGGAACATGCCTGCCCCGTCCTGTTCGATCTCCACCTTGTCGGGGAAAAAGGCCTTGACCCTCGTGTGCGGCATGAGGGTCACGTTCTTCATCTTGTCGAGCCGCATGAGCAGAAGCTTTCGGGTGATTGCCTCCATCATGCTGCCGATCGGATCGGTCCGCTTGGTGGCAACGACCTCGCACCCCTCTTTTCCAAGCTTTTCGGCAATCTCCAGGCCGGTCCGGCCGGCCCCGATCACCAGGACCCGCCGCCCTCTGACTTCTTTTTGGGCCTTGAAAAACGCTTCGGCCGTCAATGTGTTCTGGTCTTCGAGCCCGGGGATTTTCGGAATGTTGGAAACCGCGCCGGCCGCCCAGACCAGCAGGTCCGGCCGGAGGCTGCGGACATAGTCCGCATCCACTGTCGTGGAAAGCGAAACCGCCGCGCCGCAGGTCGTCGCGGATCGGACAAGCGCCTCCAGGCCGTCTTTCATCTGCTCTTTTCCCGGCGCCTGCCAGGCCAGGGCGAACTGTCCGCCGAGACGGTTCGATTGCTCGGCCAGGGTCACGGAATGGCCCCTGCGACTCAGGTAGAAGGCTGCGCTCATGCCGGCGGGCCCGCCGCCGGCCACGAGAACCGAAAGCGCGCGATCGGTCTTAAAAAGCGGCTCAAGACCGACCTCGGGATTCAAATTGCACCCGAGGGACTGGCCGCTTTTCATGCGGTGAAGACAGCCCTGCAAACAATAGCCGCAGTAGCGGATCTCGTCGTCTTTTTCCGCCCGCCATTTGGCCAGCAGATCCGGATCTGCGATCAGCGGCCGTCCCAGGGCGATCATGTCGGCGAGCCCTTCGTCGATCACCTGCTGAATCCTTTTTCTTCTGCCCATCCGGCCGGCGGCGGCGATGGGCAGGAAGGTCTGCTCCCGAATCCAGGCCAGCGCGTCGTTCTGGGGCTTTTCAGGAAGGCTGCCTTGGTGGAAATACCAGGGGGGGCTGAAGCAGGCATTTCCCATCCCGACATGAACCGCACAGATCCCGGCTTCTTCGGCAAATTCGAGAAGCGAGAGCCGTGTTTCAACGCCGACGCTGAATTCGGGAGACATTTCATCTCCGGAGATTCGAAGCATGCACGGGAGCCCCGGCGCCCCTTTCATGGCCTTGGTCACGGCCTCCCGGGCAAACAGCATCCGGTCCTTTCCAAACCGGTCCTCCCGATGGTTCAACATTTCGCTGAGAAACTGGGAAGCGAGATAGCCATGGCCGGCCTGGATTTCGATCATATCGAATCCGGCCGCCGCGGCCTTTTGCGCGGCGGTCTGATAGCCGACCAGGATGATCTCGATCTCTTCTTCTTCCAAGACGGCAGAAACCCGGCCTTCTCTGGCAATGCAGGTCATCACCGACGGTGCCTTGGGCGCCTTTCCGGTCAACTTCGGATTGGCCGCCGCCCCGGCATGGTTCAGATGAAGGCAGGCCAGACGGTCTTCTTCATGAATGACGTCTGCGATTTTCTTCAGCTCGCGTTCGCTTCCGTCCAGATGGATGCAAGGCTGCTTCGGGTGCTCCCTGCCTTCGGCCGTCACCGACACCGGCTCGACAATCACCACGGCCGGTCCTTTTCGGGCGATCTGCCGGTAAAAGATCAGCTGCCGGTCGGTCACCGAGCCGTCCGTGTTGCCGTAGCCGAGTTTGATCGGTGGAAACACGAACCGGTTCGCCAGCCTGACATTGCCGAGCGCGTAAGGCTCAAACATCCGATTCATCACAACACCCTCCTAAGGGGCCTTGGGTGAAGGCATCCCCTGGTCCGGGCTCCGGACGCAACGGTCCGCCCTTCTTGCCTCAATTGCTCCGGATTCGCCCACAGCAGGGGCCCAATCCTTGACCCCCGGCATGTGATACCGGTCGTCGTTCAGACGGTCTTGGCAGAACGCCGAAACGATTTCTTCGATGGAACCGCAGATAAAGGGAATCACCTTCACGCCGAGGGAAGACAGGCTCAGGAGCAGCGTCCAGGAGATGGCGCCGCAGATCAGCACCTTTACGCCGCAGTGGTAGACGTGCTTTGCCCGGTGCAGCGGATCCCGCTGGGACAGAAAAGTCGTGCTGCGGGCCCTCTCTTTTCCGTCTTCGATATCGACGACCCATAGATGGCGGGCCGAATCGAACACCGGAGATACCCTGCCCCGACGCTCTGGAATGGCGATTCTCATGCTCGTATCCTCATGTTTTCAAGGAGAGCAATAAGCCTGCCAGACTCGCCGAAAGCAGTTACATTCGTTTGATTTCAATATCTTATAGTACCATTTGGAAAAAAAAGGGCGGCAAAAAGCTTGCAGAACGCAAATCTTCTTGCCCAAAAAGCTTGCAAGATGCAATATGGAGAAACCGATCCGAAACCGCCATAGCCGCTTTGCCGGCAAAAGAAGGGGCATGAAAAAAACCTTAGACAGCAGCCATCAAAAGACGATCCTCGACTCCATCAACGAGGGCGTGTTCACCGTCGACCTGGACTGGCGCATCACCTCTTTCAACCGGGCGGCCGAAAAAATTACGCGGGTAAAAAGCGCAGAGGCGCTGGGCCGGCCCTGCAGCGAGGTGTTTCGAGCCAGCATTTGTGAAAACGCCTGTGCACTGAAACGAACGCTGACCACCGGCATGCCGACCGTGAACATCACCGCCCGAATCGTAACCGAAGGCGGCATGCGGGTCCCGATTCGGATTTCAACGGCCCTGTTGAAGGATGCATACGGCACGGTGGTGGGCGGTGTCGAGACGTTCCAGGATCTCAGCCAGGTCGAGCAGCTCCGAAAGGAGCTCGAATCCCGCTACACCTGCGAGGACATCATCGGGCGAAGCAGCCCCATGATGAAGCTGTTCGAGGTTCTGCCCCAGATCGCAGAAAGCGACAGCACCGTTTTGATCGAAGGAGACAGCGGCACCGGCAAGGAGCTTTTCGCACGAGCCATTCACAACCTGTCGGCGAGGAAAAGCAAAAATTTCGTCGCGGTCAACTGCGCCGCCCTGCCGGACACCCTCCTCGAATCCGAGCTTTTCGGCTACAAAGCAGGGGCGTTTACCGGAGCGCAAAGGGACAAGCCGGGCCGATTTGCCGCGGCCAAGGGCGGAACCCTTTTTTTGGATGAAATCGGCGACATCTCCCCGGCCATGCAGGTCCGGCTTCTGCGAGTGCTCCAGGAAAGACGCATCGAACCGCTGGGAGCCGTCAATTCCCAGGAAGTGGACGTACGGGTGGTGGCCGCCACCAACAAGAGCCTTTCTGCCCTGGTTCAAGAGGGCAAATTCCGCACGGACTTGTTCTACCGTATTCACGTGGTCCAGCTAAAGCTTCCCCCCTTGCGGGAACGACGTGCGGACATCCCCGCCCTGGTCGACCACATGGTGGCCAAGTTCAACCGGCTCAAGGGAAAAGATATCTTCAGCGTATCGGAAAATGTCATGGAGCAGCTGATGCGCTACGACTATCCGGGAAACGTGAGGGAGCTGGAAAACATCATCGAGCACGCCTTCGTGCTCTGTCCGGAGGGGTTTATCGGTACCCGCCACCTGCCTCCGGAACTGTGGCCCGCTGACGCCGAATCCGGAACCGAGCAAAGCACCGACATGTCCTTGAAGGCCATGGAAAAGACCATGATTTCAGAGGCCCTTCAGCAGTGCGGGGGAAACCGGAAAAAGACGGCGGAAAAACTCGGCATCGACTACACGACATTGTACCGCAAAATCCGGCGCCTCAGAATCGATCCGCCGGCCGGCGATGGCCGCAGAAGACAAAACCGATGATGAAAGTGCTTTCATCCGTTTTACTCCTCCTTGTTTTTGCTGCTCCGGCGCAGGCAGCGGGAGTCTTCGTGCCCATCGAAACCCACCCGCATCCCAAGGCTGATTATTATCCGTTTATCACGCATCTGAACCGGGGGCCTTCTCAGCGTCTCGATGCAAGCGACTCCCGACAAGTCCGCCTGCTCTCGTACCGGGTGGCGGTGCTCGGCGAGGAATTAGACACCCTCGTGTTCCTTGAAGAGATCATCAGCGGGAAAGGAGACTGCTGCCGCAGCGTCCTGTCGATCCGGCGGCTCGATTTGGAAGAAATCCACGCTCGCTTTGCCCTTCCAGGGAAGACAGCGGACTTTACCCTTCTGCGCTGGCTGTCTCCGACCAGCTTCGAATTTGAAATCAGAAATCGCCCGTTCGTACTCGAAGGGCTCGGCCAAGAGCAGGTGCGGGTAAAAGAAAAAGCCGATGTCGGAGGTCGGATGTCCGATGTCCGAAAAACAGACACCCCCCTACCGTGATTCCGGCCCAGCGAAGCCCTTCCCCCCACCGTCATTCCGGACGAGCGGAGCGAGATCCGGAATCCAGCCCCGTCGGCGGCGGAAGCAGGCCGTTTGATCAAGAATGACAAATGGTTTCAGAACCTTAGATAGCAGGTGGTGAATGGCAGTAATGCCCCCTTTTCCGGTTCCGATGCACAGATGGAGGCTATTTTTTGAATCGGCGGCGAAGCCGCCGCTAATAAATCCGCGAAAGCGGATTTATCCGCATCAGGTGGCCGTAGTGCAGGGTATGGTCTATGAGCCGTCGTTTGAATCTTTCCACCGGCATCTTCTCCCGGATCAAGTCCCGCCCGGCCTGTGCTGTTTTTTTTGCCCGGCCTGGGGTTTTCATGCTACGAAGATTTGAAAATCGTCTGCAGCGAAAACCGTCTGTCCCGGAGAGGAAAGTCCATGGAAACCTGTACATTCTCCCATTTCATGGAGACATTGAAACCCTGGCTCGACCGCGACTACATTCACAGGGCAAAAGTGGATGAAGCAGGCCGCTTCGTGCTGCTTTTTGCCGACGGCGGACAGCGGATCTTTGAGCTCGATGGATGCAGCCGGGAGGAAGTGGGAACGGTCATCGAGCTCATGCGAAACCGCGGAATCCGGGTGGAACCGTGACCGGCATCGACGATCCGGCGGTAAGCCGATTCGTGTTTCACCCCCGGCCGGAAGGCTTCGGCGAACCGACGTCGGCCATGGAGACCACCACCCGCACCGTTGACGGGGCCGCCGTCTGCGGCTATCTGCACGGTTCCGAAAGCAGCAACACCCTCATGCTCTTTTTCCACGGCACTGCGGATTGGATCATTCCAGTGACCGATGCCGAGGCCTTGTACCAGGTGTGCCCCAGCGGGCAAAAGCGCCTCGTCAAACTCACCGGCGCCGGCCACAACGACCTGCTGGTGCAGGGGATGGAAACCTATTTTTCGGAGATCCGGTCGCTCGTCGAGTCGATTTTTCCGACAGGCATGAGCGCCTGAAAAATTCCTGCAGGCACAATCGGCCCCTGACGGGCGCAGTCGAAATCAATCATCTTTTACTGAAAGCGATGCGATGAAAACTAAAACCGGCATTCTGGTGGCGCTGATTTTCTTCGGGATCATCGATACTCTCATCCCCATCCCGATCACGGTTTTTTTCCTGATTTACGTGTTCTACGCCAAACCTTCGTGGTTTCTGGACGAGGTCCACCGCATCTATCGGTCCTGAACCATCCAAAGGGCCTTCGGTCTTTGGATCGATCAAAAAAAAGCGGGAATTTTTCCCTGGGAAAGATTACGGAATGAATCAGAAAATCAGCACACTGTATTTCAGCCCAACAGGCACGACTGAGAAAATTGTCACCTGTATCGCGGAGAAAGTTGCGGAAAATTACGGCGGCAAAATTGGGGTCAGCCATATCGACTTTACACTGCCCGAAGCCCGGGAAAAAGCGTATTCCTTTGGCAAGGAGGACATTGTCATTGCGGGCGTTCCGGTTTACGCCGGACGCGTGCCGAATGTGCTGCTGAAATTCTTGAACACAATTTCCGGCAACGGGGCAGCGGCCGTCGCCGTCGTTCTCTACGGAAACCGTGACTATGACGACGCGTTGATAGAGTTCAAGGACATTCTGGAATCGAATGGCTTCCATGTTGTCGCCGGTGGCGCATTTATCGGCGAGCATTCTTTTTCGACGACGCTCGCGGCCGACAGGCCCGACGAACAGGATATGGCTGCAGCAGCAGATTTTGCCGCCAAGATCTCTGATAAAATAAGAGCATCAGGTAAAAATCCTGCTGTTGCCGTACGTGGCAATAAGCCTTACCGGGGTTATTACATACCGAAGGATCCAAACGGCAACCCCGTAAGCATCCTAAAAGTTGTTCCCAAAACCAACAGTGAGTGCATCGATTGCAAGCTTTGCTCCGAGGTTTGTCCCATGGGCTCGATCGATCCGGACGATGTTTCCAAAATAACCGGCATTTGCATCAAGTGCTGCGCATGCGTCAAAAAATGTCCTGTCGGGGCGAAATATTTCGATGATGAAAATTATCTAAGGCATAAACATGAACTGGAGGTCGGGTTTGCCGGGGCGCGGCGGGAACCGGAATGTTTTGTATGATGGGGTTGCTTTGTCATGTGATCGGTTTCCAATAGCATCCTTTCAAATGCGGGTCTTTCCCGCAAGCATGGCGGATCATGCGCATCCGGTAAAAAGAAGCAACCCGATTCTTCCGCGGGGTTGAACCCGGCACCGGTTGCCTGCTGCAGAATCCAATGCCCCGCCTTCCGGTGTCATGTCTCCCACAAAGCCGGAGCGTCTGCCTAATTATTATTTTATTGTTTCGCGGAACGCGAAACTCCAATAAAATCGCGGCAGCGATTTTATCGCGATTTGAATGGAGGTCGGCCATGGAAACCCTCGCCCGGGACGATCCGGAGCTTTCGAAAATCATCTGCGCCGAGGAAAAACGCATCGAATCGACCCTCGATCTGATCGCCGCAGAAAACCATCCGCCGCCGTCGGTGATGGAAGTGCTCGGTTCGGTGCTCACCACCAAGACCATCGAGGGGTATCCGGGCCGCCGGTTTCATGCCGGCTGCATCCACGCAGACGCAGTGGAATCCCTTGCCGTCAAGCGCGCTGTTGCGCTGTTCGGCGCAGAGCACGCCAACGTGCAGCCCCACAGTGGCACCTCGGCCAACCTGGCCGTCTACTTTTCCGTCCTCGATCCGGGCGACCGGGTGCTGGCCATGAGCCTGACCCACGGCGGGCACCTGTCCCACGGCCACACCGCCTCGATCACGAGCCGGTGCTTCGATTTCACCCACTACCCGGTGGATGCTCAAACCGAACGCATCGACTACGACACGGTCCAAATCCTGGCCCGAAAACACGCCCCGAAGATGATCGTGGCCGGGGCGAGTGCCTATCCACGGCTCATCGACTATGAACGGATGGGAGAGATCGCCCGCGAGATGGGCGCCTATCTCATGGTGGACATGGCCCACATCGCCGGCCTGGTGGCAGCCGGGGTCATCCAAAGCCCGGTCCCCTGCAGTGATTTTGTCACCTTCACCTGCTACAAGACGATGATGGGCGGCCGGGGGGGCGTGGTGTTGTCTCGAAAGCGATTCGCGGACCGGCTAGACAGGGCCGTGTTCCCCGGAAGCCAGGGAACCAGCCCGGTCAACGTCATGGCGGCAAAGGCCCTCGCCTTTCGCCTGGCAGGAACAAAGACGTTTTTTCGCATCCAGCACCAAACGGTGGCAAACGCCCGACGCCTGGCCGCCGGCCTTTCAGACGCCGGTTACCGGATCGTCACCGGAGGCACGGACAACCACCAGGTCATCATCGACGTGGGGGAAAACGGCATCACCGGAGCCGAAGCCGAAGCCGCATTGGAAACCGCCGGCATCACGGCGAACCGAAACACGATTCCGTCCGATGCGGCGCGGCCGGGAAACGTGAGCGGGATCCGTCTCGGCACCGGCGCCGCCGCCAGTCGGGGCATGGGCGAAAAGGAAATGGCCCGAATCGTTGCCCTGATTCACGCGGCGCTGGAAGGACGAAACGATCCGGCCCGGCTCGGACGGGTCGCCTCCCAAGTCCGGGGCCTATGCGACGAGTTCCCGGTGTACCAAGGCTCAGAATCGTGCCTCCTTGCCGCATTCGACTGACATCGGCCCTAATGTACCCCTGAACCCCAGAACCCAGAACCCTGAAACCCTGAACCCCTACCAAGGAGAACCATCCATGACCGAACTTGCCTTCCAGGATTACTACCCCGACGATGTGGCGCACTGCTACGGCTGCGGCCGGCTCAACGAGGCCGGCCACCAGCTCAAAAGCTACTGGGACGGAGACGAAACCGTGGCCCGGTTCACGCCGAAGCCCTATCACACAGCGATTCCCGGCTATGTCTACGGCGGGCTGATCGCATCGCTCATCGACTGCCACGGCACCGGTACGGCTTCTGCAGCCGCCTATCGATCCGCCGGCCGAAAGATGGGCACCGAGCCCCCGCTTCGCTTCGTGACCGGTTCCCTGCACGTCGACTTTCTGCGCCCCACTCCCCTGGGCCCCGAGCTGGAAATCCGCGGAAAGATCCTGGAGGTCAAGGAAAAAAAAGTGGTGGTGGAAGAAACCCTTTCGGCCGAAGGCAAAGTCTGCGCCAGGGGAAAGGTGGTGGCCGTGCTCATGCCCGAGGGGCTGAAGCCGCGATAGATCACCCTGGGGG
>CBFCZJ010000086.1:0-12088 GCA_965602445.1 uncultured Desulfobacterales bacterium
GGCGCCGTTGACTGGGGCCGGCCCGCGGTTCAATGCCAAAAAAGCGCCGGATGCGTCATGCATCCGGCGCTTTTTGGTACGAAAGTAACTTTTGATAGCCGCCATGGGGAGGAATGAATTTTTCTGTCATCGTCTTTTTAAAGACGCCAGGTACCCATCTTCGATTTATGCCGACAGCACCGCCCCGGCAACAGCCTTGCCCCGGTCCAGGCTCCGATACTGGATCGCTTCTGCGATGTGGGCGGCGCTGATGTCTTGCTCGCCGGCCAGGTCCGCGATGGTCCGGGCGATCTTGACGATCCGGCTGTAGGCCCGGGCCGACAGACCGAACCGGTCCACGGCCGATTCGAGCAGGGCGGCGCAGGAGGCGTCGATCCGGCAGAATTTTTTGATGTGCCGGTTGCTCATCTGGGCGTTGGCAAAGATGCGGGCGGCTGAAAATCGCGCTTCCTGGATCTTTCGGGCGGCAAGGACCCGCTTTCGGATGTCGGCCGATGGTTCTGCGCTGATCTCGCCCACCAGGTCCTTGTAGGCCACCGCCGGCACCTCCACGTGAAGGTCGATCCGGTCCATGAGGGGACCTGAGATCTTGGCGCGGTAGCGGTGGATTTGCGGATAGGTGCAGCGGCAGGGGTGGCGCGGATCGGAAAAAAAGCCGCAGGGGCAGGGATTCATGGCCGCCACGAGCATGAACCGGGCCGGGTAGGTGATGGTGGTGGCCGCCCGGGCGATGGTTACTTTGCGGTCCTCCAGGGGCTGGCGCAGGACTTCGAGCACGTGTTTCTTGTACTCGGGCAGTTCGTCCAGGAACAGGACGCCGTTGTGGGCCAGGCTGACCTCGCCCGGCCGGGGTACGTGGCCGCCGCCGATGAGCCCGGCGTCTGAGATCGTGTGATGCGGGGCCCGAAACGGCCGGGCGATGACCAGGGCCTGGTTTTCGTCGAGCAGGCCGACCACCGAAAAAATCTTGGTCGTCTCGATGGCTTCGGCAAAGGTCAACGGCGGCAATATGCCCGGCAGCCGCCGGGCGAGCATGGTTTTCCCCGAGCCGGGCGGTCCGATCATGATCAGGTTGTGGGCGCCTGCAGCGGCCACCTCCAGGGCCCGTTTGACGTGCTCCTGGCCCCTGACCTCGGAAAAGTCGTCTTTGACCGGGTCGGCGGATGAAAAGATTCCGTCGATGTCGGTCTTTTCAGGAATGATCGGCCGAATCCCCCGGAGAAATTCGACCACCGCCGAAAGGCTTTTCACCGGATACACCCCGATGCCTTCGACCACGGCGGCCTCCCGCCGGTTTTCAAAGGGAACCACAATCCCCCTGCGGCCGGCCCGTTTGCCCGTGATGGCCATCGGAAGGGAGCCGTTTACCGGTTTGATCCTCCCGTCCAGGGAAAGTTCGCCCAAAAAGACGAATTGATCCAGGGCATTTATCGGGACCAGGCCTGTGGCGGCCAGAATCCCCAGCGCCATGGGAAGATCGAAGCCGGTTCCGTCCTTTTTGATGTTGGCCGGAGCCAGGTTGACGGTGATGCGGTCGTCCGGGAAATGGTACCCCGAATTTTTGATGGCGGATTTGACCCGTTCCCGGCTTTCCTTGACAGAGGCCTCGGGGAGCCCCACTGTGGTAAAGGCGGGAAGACCGGCGGCGATGTCCACCTCCACCTCTACCAGGTAGGCATCGATGCCGATGACGGCGCTGCTGAGAACCTTGGCGAGCATGTCGCAGCTCCCGATTGCTTGCCCGCCTTGACTGAACCCCCTTGTTTTTCATACCAAATACCGATATAGAGAACAATCTTTATATGGAAAGGATCAAGCGAACCATCATGCATATTCATACCCAGCAGCACACCTTGACGCGCGCCGTGAGCGCCACGGGGATCGGGGTGCATTCCGGCAGGCAGGTCAACCTGACCCTAAAGCCGGCGCCGGTCAATCACGGCATCAAATTCGTTCGGGTCGACTTGCCGGCCAGGCCCGTCATTCCGGCCCATTTCAACCACGTGGTCGACACCAGCAACGCCACGGTGATCGGCGCCGAAGGCGCCATCGTCTCCACCATCGAGCATTTGATGGCATGTCTGACGGGCATGGCGGTGGACAACGCTCTGGTGGAGCTCGACGGCTACGAGATGCCGATCATGGACGGAAGCGCAGGCCCCTTTGCCGAAATGATCGAAGAGACGGGCCTCGAAGCCCAGGCCGGCCCCCGATGTTATTTCACCGTCACCGAACCGATCGAATTGCATGAAAACGGAAAATTCGTTGGGCTATACCCCCTTTCCCGCTTCAAACTGACCTACACCATCGAGTATGATCACCCCCTGATCCAAAAACAGACCCGAACCTTCGACGGATCGCCGGAATCCTTTCAAAGAGAGATCGCCCGGGCCCGGACATACGGATTTCTCCATGAATATGAATATCTGAAACGCTACGGACTCGCCGGCGGATGCTCCCTTGACAACGTCGTTGTCGTAAGCGAGACCGGCGTCGTCAACGATGACGGCCTCCGCTACGAAGACGAGTTCGTCCGCCACAAGATCCTCGACTGCATCGGCGATTTGGCGCTGCTCGGAATGCCGGTCATCGGTCACCTGGTGGTAAGCAAATCCGGCCACGCCTTCAACCACACCTTTTTGAAGGCCTTCTTCGACAACAAATCGGCATGGCGCACGTGCACGATGCACCCCACGGCGGACCCCCAGCCAGAGCACCCGAAATCCCTTGCCATTTGACCCTCCTTCGGCTAAAAAGTAAACTTGTGTTTTTTGGGCATTTTTTAATAAAATCGCTTCCGCGGCTGGAATAAAGTCGGTCATGGCTCCGGCTTTGCCGGAGGTCATGCGGTTGAAGGGATCCAGAGCCGATTGGCCGGGATTGTTGAAGGGGCCTTCTACGGTGCGTGGCGCAAAGGCCGGGAAAAGGAACCAAAATATCATGCTGAGGCGACGATTTTCAAAGACGATCTTTGCCCTGATTCTGATCCTGATGTTGGTGATTCCGATGAGAGGGGCCGCCCAGGAGGCTGCCCTGACCAATATCGTCGTCACCAATACGAGGGATGATCTGCTGGTCTATATGAACGTCGAGGGCGCCTTCACGGCGCAGATGAAGGAGGCGATCCTTTCGGGAGTGCCGACCACCTTTTCCTTTTTCATTCATCTCTTTATGGCCCGGAATTTCTGGTTCGACAAAGAAATTGCCGATCTGGAAGTCACCCACACCATCAAGTACGACAATTTGAAAAAAGAATTCGATGTCCGGCGGTCCTGGGAGCAGAACAAATCCAAAACCACCAAATCCTTTACCGAGGCCCGAAAATGGATGACGGAGATCGACAGCCTTTCGATCATCGCATTAAACAGCCTTGAAAAAGGCGCGCAGTACCAGCTTCGGGCCAAGGCCGAGCTCAGCGAATACACACTTCCCTTCTATCTTCATTACGTTTTATTCTTTGTTTCCCTGTGGGACTTTGAAACCGATTGGTACACCATCGATTTCATCTATTGATAAAATCACCGCTGTGATTTTATGAGTGTTCGCGTTCCGCGAAACGATCAATGCACGAGACTGGCAGACTGCTGAATGCATGAATAGCCGCAGATCGATGAACAAAACCCTCTCCCAGGCTGATTCTGACCAGATTTCCGAGGCCGACCGCCGAAGACGAAAACGCGAACGGATCCTCATGATCCTGATTCCGTTCGTGGTCGCCGCCTTGACCTATGCTGAAAACCGCGTCATTCATTTCGGCGCCGACTTTCCGATCTCCAACACGATATTGATGTTCATCCTGATCAACATCAACCTGCTGCTGTTGATCCTGCTCCTGTTTCTGGTCTTTCGAAACCTGGTCAAGCTGTTGTACGATCGGAAAAGGCGCCTCATGGGCGCCAGACTTCGAACGCGGCTGGTGGCCGCCTTCGTTGCCCTTACCCTGCTGCCGACCATCGTGCTTTTCTTTTTTTCCATCAACTTCATCACCAACAGCATCGAATTCTGGTTCAACGTTCCGGTAGAGCAAGCCCTGGAAAATTCGCTGGTGGTGGGCCGCCGCCTGTATGGGTACGTCGACGAAAACAACCGATTCTACCTGGAGCGGATCGCCTATCAGGTGAAAATCAGGGATTTTTATCAACCCGAAAAGCAAAAAGGCCTTTCCCGGTATATCCAGGTGGTGCAGCGCGCGTTCAACTTGCACGCCGTGGAGATCTACGGCCCAAAATACCAGCGACTCAGCTATGCCATGGCCGACGAACTTCAAGAACGGGGCCTGGAGGCGCTGGATGCAGAACAGTTCCAAAAACGGATGACGCCCGACGGCTTCCGCACCCTGACCGTCTCCGGAGAAGACGGAGAGATGATCCGGACGATCTGTGCCGTTCCGTTCGGGGCCGCCCCGGACGAGGCCCAGGCCTATGCCGTGGTCAGCGTTCTGGTGCCTCCCGATCTGGCAGAAGATCTTACCTCCATCTCCAGAGGTTTCGAGGAATATCAGCAGATCAAACTGCTCAAGGAGCCGATTCGGGCCACCTACTACATCACCCTGTCCATCGTTGGGCTGCTGGTGGTTTTTTGCGCCGTCTGGTTCGGCTTCACCCTGGCCAAGACGATCACGATACCGATCATGGAATTGGCTGAAGGCACCCGGCGGGTGGCCGAGGGGGACCTGAAGTTTGCCATCAGCCCTGCGGCCGACGATGAGATCGGCTCTCTGGTGGAATCTTTCAACAAGATGACCCGGGATCTGAGAATCGGAAGAGAGCAGCTCGAACTTTCGGCAAAAAAACTCCAGGAGCAGAACCTGGAAATCGAAGAGCGCCGGCGGTACATGGAGATCGTTTTGCGCAACATTTCCACCGGCGTGATCACCCTGGACAAAGACGGCAGGGTTTCGACTCTCAACAAGTCGGCTGAGCGGATGCTCAATCTGAAGGCGGAGCGGATGCTCAACGCGAGCTACAAAACGCTGCTGCGGGGAGAACACCTGGCCCTGGCAAAAGAGGTCACGGAAAAAATCACCCGGTCTCCGAAAGAAAGCGTCGAGCTGCCCCTCCGGGTGACGGTGGACGGCCGCCCCCGGAGCTTTCTGGTCAATATCAGCGCACTTCAGGATGATGTCGGCCGGCACATGGGCATCGTCATGGTCTTCGACGATCTGACCGAGTTGGAAAAGGCCCAGCGAATGGCGGCCTGGCGGGAAGTGGCCCGTCGGATCGCCCACGAGGTGAAAAATCCCCTGACGCCGATTTCGCTCTCTGCCCAGCGCCTGAAACGGAGGTTTTCAGACCGGGTCAAGGAGCCGGTGTTCGACGAATGCACCCAGACCATCATCGATCACGTGGAACTGATCCGCAACCTCGTCAACGAGTTTTCAGCCTTTGCCCGGTTTCCGACGGCAGATCCGAAGCCCTGCGACCTGCCGCCGGTGATCGACGAGACGGTCGCTCTGTACCGGGAGAGTCATCCGCATATCGATTTTAGGATCGAGGTGGAGGACGGTCTGCCGAGACTGAACCTCGATCGGCAGCAGATCAAGCAGGCGCTCATCAATTTGATCGACAATGCCATCGCGGCCATTCGGCGGCAGGGAACAGTCTGGCTGACCGCAAGCCATGATCCGATGCTCAAGCGTGTCCGGCTGACCATTGCAGACGACGGCACCGGCATTGCCGATCAGGACAAAAACCGGCTCTTCGAGCCGAATTTTTCCACCAAAAAAGCGGGCATGGGGCTGGGCTTGACGATCGTCAGCACCATCGTCCAAGATCACGAAGGCCTGATCCGTGTCGAAGACAATTCTCCCCGAGGAGCCAGATTCGTCATCGAGCTTCCCTATTAGGGTTGACAGGTTCCGGGTTCCGGGGTTCAGAGGTTCAGGGTTCAGAGGTTCAGGGTTCAGGGGTTCAGAGGTTCAGGGCTCAAGGGTTCGGAGGTTCAGGAGGTTGAAGGGTCAGAGGTAACAGCTTCATCGGTTCAACGGGACTGGGGTAAAGGGCACAGAGGTACAAGGTTTCCAAGGTGTATATCTTCCGGCAGACAGCGAACCCGGAACCCGGAACCTGTGAACCCATCGAAAAGGAGTGAAAATGTTTCCGTCAATTTTGATCGTCGACGATGAACCGTCGATTCTGCAGTCCCTCGGAGGCCTTCTTTCCGACGAGGGATTTGAGGTGATGTCGGCTTTCAACGGATATGAGGCGCTGAAAATCATCGATGCCGAATCGCCCGACCTGGTGCTGCTCGATATCTGGATGCCGGGGATGGACGGACTGGAAGTCCTCGGCGAGATCAAAAAGGAAAATCCGTTCATCCAGGTGATCATGATCACCGGGCACGGGACCATCGATACCGCCATCAAGGCAACCAAACTCGGGGCCTACGATTTTATCGAAAAGCCGCTGTCCATCGACCGGGTGATCGTGGCCATCAACAACGCCCTCAATTTTCGCCGGCTGGAGGAGGAAAACCGCTATCTTCGGAAAAAAACCCTTGAAAAGCATTCCATCGACGGAAACAGCCCTCCGGTTGAAGCCTTGAAAAAACAGATCGCCGTGGCGGCCCCCACCGACGCGTGGATCCTGATCACCGGAGAAAACGGCACGGGAAAGGAGCTCGTGGCCCGGACGATCCACCATCTCAGCCCGAGGGCCCAAGGCCCGCTGATCGATGTCAATTGCGCGGCGATCCCCGAGGACCTGATCGAAAGCGAGCTGTTCGGCCATGAAAAGGGGGCCTTTACCGGTGCCACCTCCAAGAAGAGGGGCAAGTTCGAGCTGGCGGACAACGGCACCCTTTTTCTCGACGAGATCGGCGACATGAGCCTGAAAACCCAGGCCAAGATTCTTCGGGTTCTTCAGGAGCAGGAATTTCAGCGGGTCGGCGGCAGCCGAATCATTCGAGTGAACGTCCGGGTGATCGCAGCCAGCAACAAGGACCTGGAAAGACAGATCGCCGAGCAGGCCTTTCGCGAGGACCTCTATTACCGGCTCAACGTCTTTCCTATAACGGTTCCGCCCCTCAGGGACCGCATCGAAGACATCCCGATTCTCGTCGAATTGTTTCTGGCGGAGGCTTCCCGGCAAAACCGCCGGCAAAAGAAGAAAATAACCGCCGACGCCATGGCGGTGCTTGCCCGCTACCCTTGGCCCGGAAATGTGCGGGAGCTGAAAAATCTCGTCGAGCGGCTGGATATACTGGTTTCCAAGGACATCATCGATGTACCGGACATCCCACCGGCCTACAACCCCGAACATGAGCAAAACGCCGCATCCCAGGACGCGCTTTTCGCCGCCGATGGCCTGAAGGAAGCCAGGCGCCTTTTTGAAAAGACGTTCATCGAGCGAAAGCTTGCGGAAAACGACCACAATGTCAGCCGCACCGCCGAGCAGATCGGTGTGGAAAGAAGCTACCTGCACCGGAAGATCAAGAAATTGAGCTGAGTCGGCCCGGCCAATTGCCTCGTCGGGTCACTGCCAAGGTGCACGGTTTCGTAACAAATGAAACCTTCCACTCGCGGGCCGCCCGGGGCCTCTCCGGTCGGGGCCCGGCATAAGGGAGGAAACCGTGAGGATTATCGGCGGCAGCCTCCGGGGCAGGCGGCTTTTTTCCCCGAAAGATCGATCCGTCAGGCCTACTGCCGATCGGCTGCGGGAGACGATTTTCAACATCCTGGCCGGGGAGGTCCAAGACGCTGCGGTCCTGGACCTGTTTGCCGGCACCGGCGCTCTGGGCATCGAGGCCTTGAGCCGGGGGGCGTCGGCGGCCTGCTTTGTGGATCGCAGCCACGGGGCCCTGGCCCTGCTGGGAAAAAATCTGAAAACCTGCCGCCTGGAAGACATCAGCCGAACGATATGCTGGGATATTCGTCGGAACCTGGCATGCATCCGGGATGCCGATCCTGCATTTTCCCTGGTGTTTATCGATCCCCCTTACGCCAGGGACTTGACCTGCCGGACCCTGGAGCATCTTCACCGAAGCCGGTCGGCGGCTGCCGGCGCCTGCATCGTCGTCGAACACAGCACCACCGAATCCATTCGACTGGATGCCGGCGTTTTCAGGATCGAGGATCAGCGGCGCCAGGGAAATACCCTTGTATCCTTCATTCGTTATTTGGTATAGAAACGGCTCTGGTAACGCACCGTTTGTTTTGAGCAAACAGGCCACTTACTTAAAAATCGGACGGATTCATGACCACAACCGCCATTTATCCCGGAAGCTTCGATCCTGTCACCAATGGACATGTGGACGTGGTTGAGCGCGGGCTGGAGCTTTTCGACCGAATCATCGTCGTCATTTTACACAACCCCCAGAAGACCTCTCTTTTCTCACTGGAAGAACGGGTGGAAATGCTCCAAGAGAGCCTCCGGGGGCTTGGCAATATCGAAGTGGACACGTTCCACGGCCTGACGGTCGACTACTGCGTGAAGCACGATGCCCAGGCGATCTTGCGGGGCATGCGGGCGGTTTCGGATTTCGAATACGAATTCCAGCTCGCCCTCATGAACCGGCGCTTGAATCGGGACATCCAGACGGTTTTTTTGATGACCAGCCTGCGTTGGCTCTACGTGAGCTCTTCGATCATCAAGGAAGCCGTCTATTTCGGAGCCAACATCAACGGCATGGTGCCGCCCATCGTCCAGCAGAAGCTCCGGAAAAGGTTCGAAAACAAGAACCAAAGGCCGTGACGGACGCCATGGATCTCTGGCAGCTCCATATCTTCTGCAAGGTTGTCGAGTTAAAGAGTTTTTCCGGGGCCGGCAAGGCGGTTTACCTGTCCCAGCCGACGGTGAGCAGCCACATCAAGGATTTGGAGGAACACTTCGGCTGCCGGCTCATTGACCGCCTCTCCAAGGAGGCGGTTCCGACCCGGGCCGGCAGCCTCCTGTATGACTGCGCACGCCGCATGATGGCCCTGAAAAACGAAACAGAGTCACTCCTTTCCGAGTTTCTGGGAAAGACGCGCGGGAAGCTTACCATCGGCGGCAGCACCATTCCGGCGGGCTACATCCTGCCGCAGATCATCGGTGATTTTGGCCGATCCTACCCCGAGATTCAGGTGGCCTTGGTCAACGGCGATACGGCAAAGATCATCGAAGATGTGCGCGACGGCGTCGTGGAGATCGGCGTCGTCGGTGCACGAACCGGCGACAAGAAGATCGTGCAGGAGCCGTTGATCGAGGATCGGATGCTGCTGGTGGTGCCGGCCGGACATCGCTGGGCAAACAGAGCCCGGGTGAACCTCGACGAACTCGCCAGCGAGCCGTTCATCATCCGGGAAGCCGGTTCCGGAACCCTGAAATCGATCCAGCAGAGTCTTTCCCGCCAGGGGTGCAGCCTTGACGATCTGAAGGTGATTGCAGAGATGGGAAGCACCCAGTCGGTCCTCCAGGGGATCAAGGCCGGGGTCGGGATCTCGATTTTATCGGCCAGGGCGGTGGAGGAAAGCCGCCAATGCGGCTTTCTGGTGGGATTGGAGGTCGAGGGGGTGAGGCTCACCCGACGCTTTTATCTGACGCAGCACCGGGAGCGCAGCGCCTCACCGATTTGCAAGGCCTTTACCGATTTTCTCCAGGCCCGCTGCCGGGATGGGGCCGATGACCCGCAGCTTTCAAACGACAGAATATAAATGAGACGACCCGGATTCGTGAAAAGAACATGAAACTGTCCTTGACCCCAAACGCCCGCACCGTTTTGGAAAAACGGTACCTGAAAAAGGACGCCGACAGCAGGATCGTCGAAACGCCCGAGGCGATGGTTAAACGGGTGGCGCGAAGCATTGCCGAAGCCGACGCCCTGTTTGATTCGGGCGCCGACGTCGCCAAGACGGAGAAAAAATTTTCCGCCCTGATGTCCAACCTGTGCTTTCTGCCCAATTCGCCGACCCTGATGAACGCCGGCCGACGCCTCGGCCAGCTGGCCGCCTGCTTTGTCCTTCCCATCGAAGACTCGATGGACAGCATATTCGAAACGTTGAAAAACACCGCCAAGATCCATAAGAGCGGCGGTGGAACCGGGTTTTCATTTTCCCGGATCCGGCCGGAAAAAGACATGGTCCTTTCCACGGCCGGGGTTTCGAGCGGGCCGATCTCCTTTATGACGGTCTTCGACGTGGCCACAGAAACGGTCAAACAGGGCGGCACCCGGCGGGGGGCCAATATGGGCGTTTTGAGGGTGGATCATCCGGACATCGAAGCCTTCATCGACGCCAAAAACGATCTGGGCCGTTTGAACAACTTCAACATTTCAGTTGCCCTGACCACTGCATTTATGGAGGCGCTGGCCGGCGGCACGGACTACGATCTGGTCAATCCGCGGACCGGCCAGGCCGTGGGCCGGATCTCGGCCCGGAAGCTCTTTGACCACATCGTGCGGTCGGCATGGCAGACCGGCGAGCCGGGCGTCATCTTCATCGACCGGATCAACGAAAACAACCGCACGCCGCACTTAGGAGAGATCGAGGCCACCAACCCCTGCGGAGAACAGCCCCTGCTCCCCTATGAATCGTGCACCCTGGGCTCCATCAATCTGGCCCGGATGGTGAAGGACGGAGACGTCCATTGGGACCGTCTCAAGCGCACGGTCAAAGACGCCGTTCATTTTCTCGACAACGTCATCGAGGTCAATCGCTACCCCCTGCCGGTGATCGAGGAGATGAGCAAAGGGACGCGGAAAATCGGCCTCGGGGTGATGGGATTTGCCGACATGCTCATCGGCCTGGGTATCCCCTACGACTCCGAAGAGGCGGTGGATGCCGGCGAACGCGTCATGGCCTTCATCCTGATGCAGTCTCGAAAGGCCTCGGCGGCGCTGGCCAAAAGCCGGGGAAATTTTCCTTTCTACGAGGGAAGCAGCTTCCACGACGCGTCGACGCCGTACATGCGCAATGCCACCACCACCACCATCGCGCCTACCGGCACCATCAGCATCATCGCCGGGACCTCCAGCGGCATCGAACCGCTGTTTGCCGTGGCCCACACCCGCCGGGTTCTGGACGGAAAGGAGCTTTCCGAAATCCATCCCCTGTTTTTAAAAATGGCCAAAAAGGAGGGCTTCTACAGCAAGGCGCTGGTGGAACGGATTGCCGAGGCCGGCACACTAAAGGGCTTCGAAGAAATACCGGAGCCGGTTCGCCGGCTTTTCCGGACCTCCCACGACATCTCCCCGGAGTGGCACGTCCGGATCCAGGCGGCCTTTCAGCGCTATACGGACAATGCCGTTTCCAAAACCGTGAATTTTCCGGCGGAGGCCACGATGGAAGACGTGGAAAAGGTGTACCTTGCGGCCTACGAACAGGGATGCAAGGGAGTCACCATCTACCGCTATGGAAGCCGGCATCACCAGGTGCTCAGTCTCGGCAAAGAGAGCGAAGAATCAACCCGGATTGCGCCGCGCCCCCGGCCGATCCGGACCCGGGGGTTGACCGAACGGATCAGCACCGGCTGCGGCAAGCTTTATGTCACGGTCAATACCGACGAAAATGGTCTTTGCGAAGTGTTTGCCCAGATGGGCAAGACCGGCGGGTGCGCCTCTTCCCAGATCGAGGCCGCCGGCAGGCTCATCTCCCTTGCGCTGCGGTCCGGGGTCAAGGCCGAGGCCGTCATCAAGCAGCTGATCGGCATTCGCTGTCCGTCACCTTGCTGGCAGAACGGGAAGATCGTTCTTTCCTGTCCGGACGCCATTGCCCAGGTGCTCAAGAACATCACCGCATCGGAATTGACCGAGAAGGATCCGATGACCGGCGTCTGCCCGGAATGCGGCAGCGTGCTGGCCCACGAGGAGGGATGCATGGTCTGCCGGGCCTGTGGATTTAGCAAATGCAGCTAATACGGTCTCGCAAGACCGTTTTAGCTGCAATGGCGGTTTTTACTTCTCCTCCAGAGTTGCAGCCCTCTTGTTGTAACTCGCACTGTTGAAATCCCTTGCAGCGAATTACCGCCGGACGAAGGTCTTCTTCGGATCGGGTCCGCATCGCCAACCGCTGAACCTTCGAACCTTCGAACCCAGAACCTCTGAACCCGGAACCCATTCTAAAAGACATATCTGAGAAGGATGAACCCGGCAACCAGCAAGACGGTGAAGGTGA
>CBFCZJ010000087.1:0-12000 GCA_965602445.1 uncultured Desulfobacterales bacterium
CAGCGGCCAAAAGAGATGCTACAGCTACCAGGGAACCTGACGGTTGTCAAGCGCAAATTAGCGGTAAAACCGTTAATTGGCGCCCTCCCGCCGCATTTATTCCTCAAAAAAACTCCGGGCGAATTTGCCCGGAGTCAGAGCGGCCGTCTTTGTGGTACCGGCTCAGATCAGCGGCTTGCGGTTGTCCATGTCGGAGGATTCGGCCTCCGGCAGCATGCCAAAGGCGATGGTGCCGTCCTTGAACAGCGACTCGCCTTCTTTGTGGACCAGGGCATGGGGCAGGACCTCGTCCATGTGCTCCACGGCCACGATTTCCAGCTGCTTGGCGATTTCGGCCGGAATGTCGCGCAGGTCCTTTTGATTTTCCTTTGGAATGATGATCTTCTTGATTCCTCCCCGGTGGGCGGCCAGGATCTTTTCCTTGAGCCCGCCGATGGGAAGGACGCGGCCGCGAAGCGTCAGCTCGCCGGTCATGGCAATGTCCCGGCGCACGGGACGCCGGGTGAGAATCGACACCAGGGCCGTGCAGATGGCGGTTCCGGCAGACGGACCGTCTTTGGGAATCGCCCCCTCCGGCACGTGGATGTGCAGGTCGAGCTTTTTGTGGAATTCGGTGTCGATCATCATCCGTTCGGTGCGGGACCGAACGTAGCTGATCGCCGCCTGGGCCGACTCCTTCATCACGTCGCCCAGCTTTCCGGTGATGCTCACATCCCCCTTGCCGGGCATGGTGATGGCTTCCACGGTCAGCAGCTCGCCGCCCACCTGGGTCCAGGCCAGGCCGGTGACCATGCCGATGTGGTCTTCTTTTTCGATCTGGCTTTTTCGGAAGCGGGCAGGCCCCAGGTGCTTGCCGATGGTTTTTGAGGTGACCTGGACGCTTCGAAGCTTGCCCTCCTTGGTCAGCTGCCGCGCGATCTTGCGGCAGATGGAGGCGATCTCCCGCTCCAGGTTTCGGACGCCCGCCTCGCGGGTGTATTCGTTGATGATGGTCGAAACGGCGGCCTTGGAAAATTTTGGCGGATGCTCCTCCAGCCCATTGGCCTTGGACTGTTTGGGAATCAGAAAGTCCCTGGCGATGTGGGATTTTTCGTATTCGGTGTAGCCCGGCAGCCGGATGATCTCCATCCGGTCCTGCAGGGGCAGGGGAATGTCGGGCAGCGTGTTGGCCGTGGTGATGAACAAGATGTTCGACAAATCATAGTCGAGATCCAGGTAGTGGTCGTTGAACGCAAAGTTCTGCTCCGGATCGAGAACCTCCAGCAGCGCCGCGGACGGATCGCCCCGGAAATCCATGCTCATCTTGTCCACCTCGTCAAGGCAGAAGACCGGGTTGTTGACCCCCACTTTTTTCAGGGACTGGAGGATCTTTCCCGGCATGGCGCCGATGTAGGTACGCCGGTGGCCCCGGATTTCCGCCTCGTCTCTGACTCCGCCCAGCGATTGGCGGACAAACCGGCGGCCGGTGGCCCGGGAGACGGATTTGGCCAAAGAGGTTTTGCCCACGCCGGGCGGGCCGACAAGACAAAGGATCGGCCCCCGGATTTTTTTGACCAAAGACTGCACCGCCAGGTATTCCACGATCCGCTCTTTGGGTTTTTCCAAACCGAAATGGTCTTCGTCGAGAATTTTTTCCGCGTCGGTGATGTCGGTCTGGATTTTGCTGCTTTCAAACCAGGGGATTCCGATGATCCACTCGATGTAATTGCGCACAACGGTGGCTTCGGCCGACATGGGGGTCATCAGCTTCAGCTTCTTGAACTCCTGGCGGACCTTGGCAGCGGCGTCCTTTGGCATCCTCTTTTTCTTGATCCGTTTTTCAAGCTCCTTGAGATCGTCTCCCGGATCCTCTTCGGCGCCCATCTCCTTTTTGATCGCCCGCATCTGCTCGTTGAGATAGTAGTTGCGCTGGGTCTTTTCCATCTGGTCTTTGACCCGGGCCTTGACCCGCTGATCGGTCTCGTAAATTTCAACCTCCATCTTGATCAGGCGAAGAAGATGGGAAAGCCGGTCGGACAGGTCGATGCTCTCCAGCAGGCGCTGCTTTTCTTCGATCTTGAAATTGAACTGGGATGCGATGGTGTCGCAGAGCTGGGATGGATCCGTGATCGATGAAACGCTCTTGACCAGGTCCTTGCTGATATTCTTGTTGATCTTGGCATATTCGTCGAAGGCCTCGGTGACGGCCCGCATCAGGGCAACCCGCTCGGCATCGGAAAGCGGGTTGTCCTGGAGGAGGTCGAGCTCCACCTGGAAAAAATCTTCCTTTTCCAGGTACCGGGAAATCCGGGCCCGCTGTTTGCCTTCCACCAGGGCTTTTACCGTGCCGTCTGGCAGGCGCAGAAGCTGCAGGACCGCGCCGATGGTGCCCAGATCGTGGATGTCCTTCGGGTTTGGCTCGTCGATCTTGGCCTTGCGCTGGGTGGCCAGAAAAACGTGTTTGTCCCGATTCATCGCATCAGCCAGGGCATTGACCGATTTGGGGCGCCCTACAAACAGCGGGGCCACCATGTGCGGGAAGATCACGATATCCCGCAGCGGAAGCATCGGCAGTACGAGTCTATCTTCGGTTTCAGCCTCTTTATTGAATATTTTTGGTATCATAGACCCTTTTTGGGGCGTTGCGTTGCTGACAGATTTTGCAGGGCAAACGGCCTGGCCGCTTTCCCGAAGAAAGATTTGCCGCCTCTGTCATGATTTCGTCATGCCTGCTTCTTGGTCTGCTCGTAGAGCAGAATCGGCTCTTCTTTCCTGAGGATGACGTCTTCGCTGATGACACACTCCTTGACGCTGTCCACGGAAGGGATCTGATACATGATATTGAGCATGCTGCTTTCCAGGATCGAACGCAGGCCCCTGGCCCCGGACTTTCGTTTCAACGCCTCCTTGGCGATGGCCGAAAGGGCGTTGTCTGTAAAGCGCAGGTTGACCCCCTCCAGTTCGAACAGCTTTTTAAACTGCTTGATCAACGCGTTTTTCGGCTCCGAAAGGATCCGGATCAGCGAACTTTCCCGCAGTTCGTCCAGGGTGGCGATCACGGGCAGCCGTCCTAAGAATTCCGGAATGAGTCCGTATTTGATCAGGTCCTCGGGCTGCACCATCTCGAGAATCTCGCCGATTTGCCGTTCTCCCATCTTGTGAATTTTGGCTCCGAAGCCCATCGCCTTGGAGCCGAGTCTGCGCTGGATGACTTGCTCCAGCCCGGTAAAGGTGCCGCCGCAGATGAACAGGATGTTTGCCGTGTCCACCTTGACGAAATCCTGCTGCGGATGTTTTCGGCCCCCCTTGGGCGGTACGCTGGCGGTGGTGCCTTCGATGATCTTGAGCAGGGCCTGCTGCACGCCCTCACCGGAGACGTCGCGGGTGATGGACGGGTTGTCGGATTTTCGGGCGATCTTATCGATTTCGTCGATGTAGACGATCCCCCTCTTGGCCCGCTCCACGTCATAGTCGGCGTTTTGCAGCAGCGCCAGGATGATGTTTTCCACGTCCTCGCCCACGTAACCGGCTTCGGTCAGGCTTGTGGCGTCTGCAATGGTAAAGGGCACGTTGAGAAATCGGGCCAGGGTCTGGGCCAGCAGCGTCTTGCCGCAGCCGGTCGGGCCGATCAGCAAAATATTGCTTTTTTCAATCTCCACATCCCCGGTGCTGACGTTCGATTCCAGCCGCTTGTAATGGTTGTGGACCGCGACGGCCAGCACCTTTTTTGCCGGGTCCTGCTCGATGACGTAGTCGTCCAGCAGGGTCTTGATTTCCTTTGGCGTGGGCAGCCGGTCCATATGGGAGGCTTCTTTTTCCGTCTCTTCTTCGATGATTTCGCTGCAAAGCTGGATGCATTCATCGCAGATGTAGACGGCCGGGCCGGCGATCAGCTTCTTGACCTCTTTCTGGTTTTTTCCGCAGAAGGAGCAGAAGAGGTTGTCGTTCCCGTCCCCTTTTTTGGTCATGTTATTCCTCCACTTTTTTCTGATCGATCTCGTCCAGATCGTCCCGACTCTGTATGACATGATCGATGATTCCGTAGTCCCTGGCTTCGGCGCCGGACATGAAAAAATCCCTGTCGGTGTCTCTTTGGATGGTCTCCAGGTTTTTTCCGGTGTGGCGCTGAAGAATCTCGTTGAGGGACTCTTTCATGCGCAGAATTTCCCGGGCCTGGATTTCGATGTCCGAAGCCTGTCCCTGAAACCCGCCCATGGGCTGATGGATCAGGATGCGGGAGTTGGGCAGTGAGTAGCGCTTGCGGGCGGTGCCGGCGGTGAGCAAAACGGCGCCCATGCTGGCGGCTTGGCCGATGCAGACCGTTGCGATGTCGGGCTTGATGTACTGCATGGTGTCGTATACGGCCAGCCCTGCGGTGACGATGCCGCCCGGAGAGTTGATATAGAAGTTGATGTCCTTGTCCGGATCTTCAGACTCGAGAAAGAGCAGTTGGGCGATGAGCAGGTTGGCCACCTCGTCGTTGATGGCCGTTCCCAAAAAGATGATCCGGTCCTTTAAGAGCCTCGAATAGATATCGTAGGCGCGCTCTCCGCGGCTGCTTTGTTCGATTACCATCGGAATCAGGGGCACATTGAACTCCTTCGATGAATTGGATGGTTCGATTCAGAATGCTTGTCTATTTTATCCCCGCTTCCTCCGGCGGGTCAACTGTCATCTTTGGCCTCGTCGGGCTGGTCGCCTTGTTCGAGTTCGGCCTCGACCTCTTGGACGGAAGCAGCATCAATGATAAGCTTTATAACGCTTTTTTCAAGTAAGGTGTGCTTGAAAAAGTCGAGCTGCTCCTTGTCCTGGCGGTAAAAGCCCTTGATCTCGTCCACCGGCCGGTTGATCTGTTCGGCCATCTCTTGAAAACCGGCATCGAGGTCGTCGTCGGAAAGCGTCAGGTTCTCCTGCTGCATGATTTTGCTCAGAATCAGGTGGCGCCGGACCTGTTTTTCGGCGGTTTCACGGTACCGCTCCCGCATGGTCTCCTGCGTCAGGCCGATTTGCTCCGGATCCATGTTGTGATACTTAAAGGAGCGCTCCGCATCGCTGACGATGTGGTCCAGTTCGTATTCGACCAGGGTTTCGGGCACCTCGAAGTCGGTTTTTTCGAGCAGCGCGGAAAAAATTTGTTCGTTGAGCTCCTGCTCGCTTCGCTTTTCGTATCCGTTGGTCAGGTTGTCGACGATCTCTTTTCTGAGCGCCTCGAGATTTTCGAAAGGACCCACGCTCTTGGCAAATTCGTCGTCGAGCTCGGGCAGGATCTCTTTTCGGATATCGCGCAGATGCACCTTGAAAGTGACGGTTTTACCGGCGAGTTTCTGGTTGTAGTAATCGTCGGCAAAGGAGATGCTAAATTCCCGATCACCGCCCTTTTCCATACCGATGAGCTGATCGTCGAACTCTTTTGAAATCATGGCCCTGCCGATCTTCATCGAATAATTTTCGGTTTTCTGAAGCTCGGGCATCGGCGTGTCGTCTTCAAACCCCTCGTAATCGATCAGCACAAAGTCTTCGTCGGCCACCGGGCGCTCCTCTGCCAAGGGCTCCAGCTTGGCCATGTTTCGCTGAATCAGCTTGAGCTGGGCTTCGATTTCCTCGTCCGTCACCCGGTAGCGCGTTTTCTTGAGCAACAACCCCGAAAAGTCCACCTCGTCGATCTCCGGGTTGACTTCTACGGTGGCGGTATACTTGTAGGGGCCTTTGTCGGTCAGTTCCGGTGGATCGAGGTGGGGGCGGCCGACGACGTTCAGTTCGTTATCCTGGATGGCCTTGATCAGGGACTCCTGGATCAGCTTTGACCCGACATCCGCGTTGACGTCTTTGTGAAACCGGCGCTCCAGGACCGCGCGCGGCGTTTTCCCCGGTCGAAACCCCTTGACTTTGGCTGTTTTCCGAAGGTTCTTGTAGGCCTCGTCCAGTTCCCGGGCCACGTCTTCTTCGGGGATTTCGATGTGAAGGTTCTTTTTGACACTGCTCAGATCGTCGATGGTTACCTGCATTTGGGGTCAGATTCCTTTCCTGTGATAAAATTGCGCCGGCAATTTTATGGTTGGTGCGAGAGGGGAGACTCGAACTCCCATTCTGTTTCCAGAGCTGGATCCTAAGTCCAGTGCGTCTACCAGTTCCGCCACTCTCGCGGGAGCATTCTGCGCCAGACCCCCGCTGTTCATCGCGGGCACGTAAAGCCGTCGCTGTCTATTCAGGGCAGAAAACAGGCCGGGGCCAAAAAAAATGAAGAATTTTAAAATAATATGAACGCGGGCCGGTGTCAAGCGCCTATTCCAGAAAATTTTTGAATGATCCCGGTAGGGTACGCAGGTTCAAGGGGGATGCACGGGCCCGAAACCGCCCGACGGTAGACTATGAGCCGACGGCGGCGGCGTTCTCCGGCCGCAGCCGTGACAGCGGCGGTCGTTCCCGCAATCTCCTTGCGCGTCAAGCAAAAGCGTGGTAGGGGTTGGCTCCGTCGGGGCGTGGCGCAGCCTGGTAGCGCGCCTGCTTTGGGAGCAGGAAGCCGGAGGTTCAAATCCTCTCGCCCCGACCAGCACAAAATCGCTTGGCGCGATTTTGTTTTGGCGGCTTCGCCGCAACAATTGAATGCTGCAAAAAAGAAGCCGCCTTGCCCATGGCGGCTTTTGCATTGACGGGGGGCCACCGCGTGCACAAAAAAGAGGCGCACTGGAAGCGGATGGGGGCGGCGGTGGTTTCGGGGCTGCTGCTCACGGCCGCGTTTCCCAAGGTCGGGTTCGATTATCTTGCTTGGGTGGCGCTGGTGCCGCTGTTGGCCGCGATCGACGGGACCCGGTTAAAGGCCGCTTTTCGCATCGGTTTTGCGTTCGGCCTGGTGCACTACCTGTCGTTGGTATACTGGGTCGTCGGTACGATGCAGACTTACGGCCACCTGCCCCTGGTGCTGGCCTTTCCGATCCTGTTTTTGTTTGCGGCATACCTGGCGCTCTACCCCGCCCTTTTTAGCGTCGCGATGGCGCGAATCTCGGCGCGGCCGGCGCTGATATGGCCGGCGGCGGCCGTGTTCTGGACGGCCCAGGAGTTTCTCCGGGCCCGGCTGTTTACCGGATTTCCCTGGGAGCTTCTTGGGTATTCCCAGTTCGAGCGGGTCGGGCTGATCCAAGTCGCCGATTTTTCAGGAGTTTACGGGGTGACTTTCCTGGTTGCCCTGGTCAATGGAGCGCTGTATTCGCTTTGGCTGGCAGCCGCCGGAGAAGGGGCGGACCCGAAGGCGGCAAGGCGCCGGGCCGCTGCAGCCCTGACGGTTGCCGCGCTCGCCGTCGGGGCCGGATGGCTCTATGGATCGATTCGGATCGAGGCCGTCGATGCTTCGACGGCCTCGGCCGACACGGCGCGGATCACCCTGGTTCAGGGCAATATCGCCCAGGAAATCAAGTGGGACCGAAATTTTCAGTTTCAGACCACCGGAAAGTATGCGGTCCTTTCCGTGTCCGCAGCCGGGCAGAACCCCGACCTGGTGGTCTGGCCGGAAACGGCCGCCCCCTTTTATTTTCCGTTTCACGCCGAGCTGACCCGGATCGTGCTCGACGCGGTCGAAAAGACCGGTGGTGCGGACTTTCTGATCGGAAGCCCCTCGTACAGGGAAAAGCAGGGCCGCCTTTCCTACTACAACAGCGCCTACCTGATTTCCTCCGACGGCGCCGTACAAGATCGCTACGACAAGGTGCACCTGGTCCCCTTCGGGGAATACGTTCCCTTCAAGCGCTATCTCCCCTTTTTGGGAAAGATCGTGGAGCATGTCGGCGATTTCGAAGCCGGTCCGATGGGAAAGATCCTGGCGTGGAAGACGCACCGGCTCGGCGTGCTCATCTGCTATGAATCGATTTTCCCCCAGCTTTCCAGGGCCCAAGCGTTGGCGGGGGCCGATCTTCTGGTCAACATCACCAACGACGCCTGGTATGGGCGGTCCAGCGCCCCTTTTCAGCACTTTTCCATGGCCGTATTCCGGGCGGTGGAAAATCGCAGATGCCTGGCGCGGGCGGCCAACACGGGCATCAGCGGCTTCATCGATCCAGCGGGCCGGGTGACCGAGGCCTCGGGGCTCTTTACCGACGCGGTGATGACCCGAACGGTTCCGCTGCTCGACGAAGCCGCGCTCTACACCCGATACGGCGACGTGTTTGCCTATCTTTGTCTGGCGGCGGCGCCGCTGCTTCTTCTTGTGGCCGGAAGACGGGCGAGAAGGCTGGAAATCTGAAAGGGATTGTATTTACATCCCCCGCTGGTTGACTTACCATTTTAGCGGGATCACGGAGGGATCGGCCTTTACCGCCATAGCGGCATGTGATAAAAATGTTCAAAATTCCATGTTCAAAGTTCAAAATTGATGGACTCGTAAACCTTGAATCTGGAATTTTGAACCTTGAATCTTTACAGGAGGGAGAACAACCATGTTGGAAGATCTGAAACAGACGTTGAAGGAGCACGAGGGAGAAATCGCACAACTCCGAGGTTATCTTTGACGTCGCTGGAAAAGAAGCCCGCCTGCAGGAAATCGAAAAACAGATCTCCCGGACCGATTTCTGGGATAATCCCGACCAGACCAAGCCCATCCTGAAAGAACGAACCCTGCTTTCCGGAAAAATCGAACGGTTCAAGGCGCTGGAAAAAGATCTGGAAGAAGCCCAAATCCTTTTGGAGCTCGCCGAAGAGGAGTCCGACGAGGAGACCCTCAAGGAAGTTTCGGGCCGTGCGCGGAGCCTGGACCGGCAGTTGCGGAAAATGTCCCTGGACATGATGCTCGACGGCGAAGACGACGACAACAACGCCATTGTCTCCATCAATGCAGGGGCGGGAGGGACCGAAGCCCAGGACTGGGCCGAGATGCTGTTCCGGATGTACGCCCGGTGGGTGGAAAGAAGAGGCTTTGGGCTGGAAGTCATCGACTATCAGCCCGGAGAAGAGGCCGGCATCAAGAGCGCGACATTCACCGCAACCGGGCCGTTTGCCTACGGCTACCTCAAGACGGAAACCGGCGTTCATCGGCTCGTACGGATTTCCCCCTTCAATGCCAGCGGAAAGCGTCACACGTCCTTTGCCTCGGTATTCGTGTACCCGGAGCTCGACAGCGAAATCGTCGTGGACGTCGAAGAAAAGGATCTGCGAATCGACACGTACCGCGCCAGCGGCGCCGGCGGCCAGCATGTCAACAAAACCAGCAGCGCGGTGAGAATTACCCACCAGCCCACCGGGATCGTGGTGCAGTGTCAGCAGGAAAAGTCCCAGCATCGCAACCGCGATCTTGCCATGAAGGTTCTCAAGGCGCGCCTCTACCAGCACGAAAAGCAGAAGCAGGACGACAAACTGCAGATGATGCACGACGAAAAGGACGACATCGCCTGGGGAAGCCAGATCCGATCCTATGTGCTCCACCCCTACCAGATGGTCAAGGATCACCGGCTGCAGATGGACGTGGGAAACGTCAACGACGTGCTGGACGGCGGTCTGGATCGTTTCATCGAGGCGGCGCTGATGACCGGCAAATATGCCAGGCCCGGCAGCGCTTCGGCTCAACCGTGATGGATCCGATCGCGTTCATCGCCGGATTCTACCGCCGCGGAGAACGGGCCTACGAGGTGCTCTGCCGCCACGGAGAGGCGGTGGCCGAAAAGGCATTGGCGGCGGCCGATGCGGTGTCCGCCCAAAATCCGGACAGGGAGTTCATCTACCAGGCGGCCATGCTTCACGATATCGGCATCTTTATGACCGATTGCCCCGGCCTGGGCTGTCATGGAATCCACCCATACGTCTGCCACGGCATACTCGGCGCCCGGCTGCTTTCAGAGGCGGGGCTAAAGCGGCACAGCCGGGTTTGCGAACGCCACGTGGGCGTGGGCATCACGGCGAAAGACGTCCGGCGTCAGGGGCTTCCCCTGCCGGAGCGCGACATGATCCCCCAAACCATAGAAGAGACCATCGTCTGCTATGCGGACAAGTTCTTTTCGAAAAATGCACCAGCCCAAAGGCCATTGTCGATGGACGTCATCTTGCGGGGCCTCCAGCAATTCGGACCGGACAAAGCGGAGCGATTTTCCCGGTGGGCGGAGATATTCGAGCCGGGGGGCTCGGCTACCGGATTCGGAGGACCGTCCAGGTCTGCTTTTGGAAGGAAAACTTGCGAACGATGATTTTGGCGGGCAGGGCTGCGCCGGTCTTGGTCTGAAACCCCCGAAAGGCAACCGGGGCTTCTCCGGGGGTCACCGCCCGCAATGGCTCCGGGGATGGGTCCCGCCCCCTGCCGTTGTTGCAAAGATCCTCGATGCAGAGATTTGAGAGCTCTTTTTCGCTATAGCCGAACAGGCATCGGGAGGCCTTGTTGGCGGTTTCGATGCGGCCGGTATCATCGTTGAACACCAGCACCGGGTCGAGATCGAGTTCGAAAAGCCGCTGGAACCAGTCCCCGAGACGCCTGCAGCTTTCGATGTCCTGCCGGTAGCGGGTGATGTCCCGGGCGATCATCAGGACCACCGGCTCGTTTTGAAGCTCCACCGGATAGGCCCGAAGCTCGACCGCCAATGACTGTCCGTTTTTTTTGTGGATAATAAATTCGTCGGGCGTGGTGGGGGATTTGCTGGCCACTTTGGACAGCATGTTGACGGCCTTTTCAAACTGGTTGGCATCGATGATGCCGGCTTCGAAAAGATCCTTGCCCAGAACCTCGCTGCGGTCGAAACCGGTCACCTTTTCGGCGGCCCGGTTCGCATCGATCAACTTTCCTTTCGCATCGCAGAGAATATAGATGTCCGGCGCGTACTCGAACAGGATTTTCAGATACGCTTCCCGCTCCTGCAGCGCGTGCTGGGCTTCTTTGCGCCAGCGGGATTCCCGCTCCAGCAGCATGATCCGGTATTCGAGCTCCTCGTAGGTCGGTTTGTCGATCATTATGACAATCTCTATATCTCCTTTTTTCAACCACAGGCAACCGAAATTCTTCCGTGGCGGGGTGGACTGGAAAGGCGTTCGCCGAAGCGGCCGTTTTCACTGCTTCTTGCCTGAAAAGAGCTGATCGACCGCAACGGGCCGGTCGATCAGGCCGTAGCGAAGGCTAAACTCGGCAAAACGGCGCCAGCGTCCAAGATCGCTGTGTTGGGTTTCGGCGTAGTAGGGCAGCGTGAGCTCAAATGCATCGGATTCGATATTCGGATCGGCTTCAGGTACGGCGCGAAGGTAGACGGCCAATGACGCATCCGGGTCTTTTCTTGCCGCGTCGATGCCCTGCTGGACAGCCCGTGAAAAGCCGAGAATCGTTTTTTCCTGATGCTTTGCCGCCTGAGGGCCGCTGACGAAAATCAACTCGTCATAGGCAGGGATGCCGTATTTTTCCAGCTCGAAATAGCCGGCCCGGTATCCGTGCCGGGCCATGGTGACGGTTTCGTAGGTCTTGAAGGGCCCCATGACGGCGGCCACCTTGCCCGAAGACAAGGAAGGAACGATCGAAAAGCCGACATTGACCGCCGTGTATTGCTCGATGCCATTGAGCCGGGCAAACGCCGCCAGAAGGACATCCATCAACCCCGGGACCGTGTAGCCGATTTTCCGCCCGGTAAGATCCTGGGGGGTGCGGATGCCGCTGTCTTCGAGAAAGAGCAGGGTGGTCAGCGGATGGGTCACCAGGCGGCCGGCCACCTTCACTTCGAGGCCGGCAGCGGCGGCGATGATCACCTGGGGCTGGTAACTGACGGCAAGGTCTACTTTTCCGGCCGCGGCCAGTTTCAGGGCGTCTGCCGTGTCCGAAGGGCTGACGATGTCCACGGCGATTCCGGCCCGCTGGAAATAGCCCAGTTCCCGAGCCAGGTAGATGGGCAGATGATCCACGTTCGGAAACCAGTCGAGCATCAGCGTCAACTTTTCCGCCGCCCCGGCCCCGGTGCCGGTCATGAAAATGACCAATACGGCAATCATCATCTTTTTCAACCCGTTCATCGGACCTCTCCATTTACATTTGAGCCATGCCGCTGACCGGCGGGGCGGTTAGTTTGATCAAGA
>CBFCZJ010000088.1:0-11986 GCA_965602445.1 uncultured Desulfobacterales bacterium
GCCACAAAATGGTCAGACCATTAAGGTGTTTTTTCGATTCTGTCAAGAATAAATTGAGGTAGATACAAACGCTGAATCCGGTTTAGCGGCCGCCGGCCGCCTAATTGCTCGATGGCATAATTTCGGCGATGTCTTTCAGATCAAAAGACGTTCACCGCCGAGACACAGAGGGCGCAGAGAAAACCTAAGCACTTATCCAGAAACCTCCAGCATTGGACCGCCGGAGGCCGATGGATATCAGCTCTCCAGCCGGCCAAAACTCGCCGGCAAGGCCGCGTAAAGACGGCCTTTGATCCGGATGCAGAAAAATGTCGGAGGCAAATCAGAATCGCCAAAAAAATCAAAGGGATAGCGTTACGGCCGTCTTAACGCGGCCTAACCGGCTCAAACAGTTGCCCGGCTTCCGATCTGACACCCATCGGCCTCCGGCTCAGGCTTCCTGGAGTTTTATGGAGAACCGCAAAAAACTATTATATTTGTCCGCGCAGCCTCTGCGCCCTCGGCGCCTCTGCGGTGAAACCATCGTCACCATAATTACGCCCACATGTACTAAGCCTGCCGGAGTGCAACGGTCGATGCTCGCGGTAGGCTAAACTATCCCCCCTTCGGTCAGGGGCCGGTGTTCGAGGATGCGCTCCGGAGAAAAAATGGAAAGGTCGAGGCTGGTCGGGTGTTGCAGAATGATTTCGGCAAGGTAGCGTCCCACGGCGGGCGCCTGCTGCAGCCCGTGGCCGGAAAAGCCGTTGGCCAGGTATAGGCCCGGCATCTCCGGCCATTCTCCGAGGATCGCATTGCTGTCCAGGGTGTTGACGGCATACAGACCCGCCCATCCCCGGAGGAGCTTTGCCCGGTCGAAGGCCGGAACGAACTCGGCCAGCTCGGGCCAGAGAATCTCGTAAAAGCGCTTCTCGTCCCAAGAAAAATCGAACGCCTCCGGGTCTTCGGCCATCGATTTTCCCAGCAGGATCAGGCCGCCGGTTTCGGTCCGGAAATAGAGCCCGGAAGGCAGAACGGTCAGCGGCAGGGGACCCTCCGGTTTGACGGCCGTATCCAGGGCAAAGACCTGCCGCTTGACCGGCACCACCGGAAGCCGAACGCCTGCGGTATCTGCGATCTGCGCCGCCCACGCCCCGGCGCAGTTGACCACGTTTGGCGCCGAAACCTCGGTGCCGGATGCCAGCCGAACGCCGTCGGCCCGGCCGCCTGTGGTTCGAATTTCCGCGGCTTCGTCTTCCCGGTATTCCGCGCCGAGGGCTCGGGCCTTTTTCCGGTACCCCATGAGCACGCCGTAGGCGTCGAAATGGCCGTCGTCGGGACCGAAGGTGCCCCCCGCCAACCCATCTGGGCGATAGAGGGGATAGCGCCGTTGGATTTCTTCCGGGTTCCACCATTCGACCCGACATCCGAGGCGTTGCTGGCGCTCGAGATTTTCCCGGGCTGCGGCTTGCCCGTCCCCTTCGACCAGGAACAGGTTGCCTTCCCGGCGGAAAGATACCGCCGGGGCCAGGTCGCCCACGGCCATGGCCTCTTCGAACCGCTCCAGCACCTGGAAAGCGTATCTGGATATTTCGATATTCTGGCGAAGGCTGAACTGAATCCGGGCATTGGCCATGGAAAGGGTGGTGGACGCCCGGCTGTAGGTCGGATCCCGCTCCACGACCATCACATTCAGGTGCGGGTCCGCATCCAGCAGAGAAAACGCCGTGGCACTGCCCATGACGCCGCCGCCGATGATGGCCACGTCGAAGGTTTCGCTCATTTTCGCGTCCCAAAAAAAGGTAGGTATTTCTGTTGCATCGCTCGATGGGAATGGTTGACTGGTCAATTGGTTGAGTGGTCAAATGGGAGAAGAAAAAACCGAATCAACCAATCAACCAATCCACGAATCAACCTCATCACAGCGGCAGCTTTGTGCCAATTCCCATTTCAATCGCCTTCCGGTAGATGAGCGGCGCCACGGCCATGTCGTCGATGGCCAGGCCCAGGTTGGCCGTCAGGATGATTTCCTTTTCGTTTTCCCGGCCGGGTTTTTTGCCGGCGACCAGCTCGCCCAGGTCCGCGTGGATCGGCGGAATCTTCTGGAAAAACCCAAGCTCCTTGTAGTGGAGCAGCTGGGCCGTGTCGTCGGTGCAGAACTTGGCCGATTCGGCCATGGCACCCGGGTGCCAGTAGGAGTCGAAGTCAACCAGGGAGGCAAAGGTGCCCGGTGCGGTCCAGCCGGGCTGGATCGTCGCATGGGGAATCTTCTGAATCGGGCCGGCGGTGACCACCATGTCGCAGCCCGCCACGGCGGCTTCGGGTTCCTTGACCGCGGTGACCTCCAGCCCGAACTGTTCGGACATCTTGTCGGCATAGGCGACGGCCGCGGCCTCGTTGACGTCGAAGGCCATCACTTTTTTCACCGGGAACAACACCTGGAGCGCCTCTAAGTTCGTGCGCCCCTGCACGCCGCAGCCGAGCACCCCCACCGTGGACGATTCGGGGCGGGCCAGAAACTTGGCCGACAGGGCCGAGGCCGCACCGGTGCGCATCGCCGTGATCCAGATGCAGTCCATGACGGCCAGGGGCAGACCGGTCTCCACATCGTTGTAGATGAGCAGGCCGGTGATGTAGGGAAGGCCCCGCTGCTGGTTGCCTGGATAGCCGCCGACCCACTTGACGCCGGCGGACTTCAAGGCCGGGATGTATGCCGGCATGGCGTGAATGAAGTTGTCGCCCCCGCCGGGATGAACCCCAGGCTTGGGGGGCATCTCGGTGCGGCCGCTTCCCTTTTCGGCAAAAGCGGTTTCGAGGGCCGCGATGATGTCGGCCATGGCCGGGCCAGCAGCGGCCACGTCGGCCTGGGAAAGATAGAGCAGTTCCTGCGGGCGTGTCATGGGAAACCTCCTTTTTAGCCTTATCGCTATAGAGGCGTTGCAGGGGTATGTCAACGACGGAGGCCAAGGGGATTTTTTCTGTAAGGTGCAGGATGTTCACCGGCTCACCCCGGATCTTCCCGGGGCCAAGACCAAGAATTTTTTTTTCAGGCGGCCGGGGCCAGTTCCCATCCCATTTCGATGGGCAGCCAATGGGGCAGCAGCATGATCGATTTCAGGTAGTCGCCTCCGCCGGCTTCGATCCGATCCCGGATCATGGCTGAAAAAGGGGCTGCGGCCCGGACGACCTCGGAAAGCGACAGCGGAGAGTTGCCGGAGGTCTGCGGATCGTTGTCATGCCGGCAATAGCTAGGGGGGGTGGACACGAAATGCGTCCGGCAGGTCATCGGCCGCATTGGATAGACGCTGCAGATGCCTTCGACCAGCAGGGGGCAGGCCGGATGGCCGGCTGCCTCGTCTCCCCATTGGCTGAAGGCAGCGGCCGAAGGCTGAAGACGAAGACGATCCCAGCTGAGCCATCTTCGGGTTCGTTCCTTCAGCATCCGGAGCTGCCCGGCGGAAAATTGCCGTCGGATATATTCCGTGAGCGCGCGCGCCTCTACCGCTGTGGCCAGAATGTGTTGCTTGCAGCAGGCGCAGCAGCCCGGATGGCAGCTCGGGACAATCCCGTCATCAGCTTGAAGCCGGGATAGCACCTGGTTTGCGGCCCGGTCCACGCAGCGGTAGACTTGACTGATGAATTTCCCGTTGTGGGGATCAAGCGCCGCTGTTCCCGGAGCCAGGAAAGGTTGGATGCCGTCGTTTCTGTTCATACCTGCGTATAGCATCTTTTGGCTCCGAAAGGAGATTTTTCCCCCGGTCGCTGATCGGTTGACTGCTCAACCGGTTTATGCGGCGCCGAGCTTGATCGTCACCGTGTAATCCCCATGCTTTTTCCCTACGCGGATTTCGGTTTTTCCCTGAACCACGCCGTCGTCGACATAAATGATGTCGGTGGAATTGAGCTGGAGGTCTTCCAGTTTCTTGCCGGGCTGAAGATAATTTAGCAGGTCCGGGTTCTTTCCCGAAACGATGATGCTGATGGTGTTTTTGCGCTGGAAGGAGACGTCCAGCACGATGCTTTTTTGCTCGTTGCTTTGATCCGGGTAGGTGAGCGTGATCGACAGAATATCCAGGGAGGGCTCTATAACGAGTTCTTCAGGGGGGGGAGGCTCCGGGTTTTCGAGCGCTTTCGGTTTTCGGGGGGGCTTTTCCACCGCTTGCCGAGGGGGCGGTTTTTCAGAGGGCTTCGGCCGGGGAAGCTGCCGGGAGACGCCTTTCATCTTCAGGATGCTCTGGAGAAAATAGTGGACGCGTTCTAGCTCCTCCGGCGGGAAGAATGAAGCGGCCTGCAGTTTGAGGTAGAGCGACACCGCATGGTTGACCTCGGACAGCCCGATATAGCAGCGGAAAATGTTTTTGACGGACGCCACCCGGAAAAGTTTGCTCTTGATCAGTTTTTGAAATTCGGCCAGGGCCTCTTTGAACTGGCCGAAGACGAGAAAGGCGGTGGCCGCCTCGTAGACGGAGGCGTCGGTTCCTGTTTCATAGGCCGAGGAAAACACCTTTTTGATTCGGGTTCTGTCTGCGGGAGACAGGAGGGAACTCAAACCGAGGGCCTCGAAGGCGTCGGCTTCTTCCTCGATTTGGCGGACTTTCGTTTTCAGGGAGTTTAAAATCTTCTCCCTGTGTTTGAGGCGGTCGTTTTTGCGGATGAAACGGATCAGGTCTTCTGCCCGTTTTCTTGCCTCGACGAACAGGCAATGAGAGCGGTAGACCTCTATTTCCTTCAGGAGGGTCTTTGCATATGCGGCTTTGTCCTGCGCCATTGCCGAGGCCTTTTCTTCCACCGCAGAGGGCCTTGCGGCAGCTATCGTTCAAGGGAACGAAGCCCGAACGGGGCAGCGGCCAAGAAGTATCTTTGGCTCCCGGCACGATTGGGTGCCGGTGCGTAAAGTACCCATTGTCGAATATCTTCCTAGCAATAAGTGGGCCCTGTTGGCAAGCAATTTCCGCACCATTGCTACCTTTTTTCTCCATGGCAAGCAATTGAGCGGCAGGCAGGGGGGGCAGGGGCGGACCCGGGCGGGCTACATTCCGAGAAAGGCTTCCCGGATGTCGTCGGAAGCCTTGATCTGATCCGGGGTCCCCTCGGCCTTGATGGTTCCTTCGTGCATGATATATACGTAGTCTGCGGCCGCCAGCGAGGCATCGGCGTTCTGCTCCACCAGCAGGATGGTCAAGCCGATGTCGTCTTTCATCTTCCGGATGGTTTCGAACATCAGCTCCACCAGAAGGGGGGCCAGCCCCTGGCTGGGTTCATCGAGCATGATCAGTTTGGGTCTTGTCATCAAGGAGCGGCCGACGGTGACCATCTGCTGCTCTCCGCCGCTGAGAAGCCCGGCCATCTGGCGCCTTCGCTCCTTGAGGCGGGGAAACAATTCATAGACCTGCGCGAGAGACTCGTCCCGGTGCGCTTCGGCCCGCTTCAGATAGGCCCCCATGTAAAGATTTTCTTCGACGGTCATATTGGGAAACAGGTGCTTTCCCTCGGGAACCAAAGCCATGCCGAGCTCCACCTTTTTGTGGGTCGGCTCCCGGGTGACGTCTTTTTCGTTGTAGAGGACCGTTCCCCCCCATGGAGGGACGGATCCGAACACCGTCGCCAGCAGGGTGCTTTTCCCTGCGCCGTTGGGCCCGAGCAGCGAGGTGATGGCGCCGGCCTTCACCTTCAGACCGGGCTTCCAGAGCACCTGCATCGGACCGTAGCCGGATTCGAGATCTTTGACCTGCAGCATTTTTATCTGCCTCCCGAGCCGCCGAGGTAGACTTCGACCACCTTTGGGTCCTTCAATGCCTCCTGGGTCGGGGCGTCCACCAGCTTGGCCCCCTGGTGCAGAACGATGACTTTTTCGGCCATACCGATCACGGCCCGCATGATGTGTTCGACCATCGCCACGATGGAAATATTCTCCTCTTCGGCAATCTGTCGGGTGAAGGCCACCATCTGGTCGATGTCGCTGGGATGCATGCCGGCCATGGCTTCGTCCATGAGAAGGATCTTCGGCTTCATGGCCAAGGCGCGCCCGATTTCCATCATTTTCTTTTCCACCGGCGTCAGGCTTCCGGCGGCCTTGTCCCGGTGGGTGGCCAAGTCGAGTTTTTCGATGAGTTGATCGGCAACCGCCATGGAATCGTCTACGGAGAGCTCCTTGCCCAGGGAACCGAACATGGCGCCGACGGCGATGTTCTCTCGAACCGTTGCCGAGCTGAACGGCCGGGGGATTTGAAAGGTCCGTCCGATACCCAGGGGGGCCCGCTTGTAAGGCGGCATCCGGGTGATGTCGACCTCCTCGAAATAGACATGCCCCTCTTCCGGGAAGAACACCCCGCTGATCAGGTTGAACAGGGTGGTTTTTCCCGAACCGTTGGGCCCGACGATGCCGACGAACTGGCCGGTGTCGATTTCCAGGCTCACGTGGTCGACGGCCACCAGTCCGCCGAACCGTTTGGTTACGTTGTCAAGCTGAAGCAGGGTCATTTGAGCCCACCCAATTTAGACGATAAACCGGCCTGCGGCCGTGTTCCGGGTTTTTGCCTTGAGCATGCCGACGACGCCTTCGGGAAACACCACGATGATGACGATGATGATCGGGGCAAAGATCAGCAGCTGGAACCCGGGAATGAAGATCGACAGGTAGTACTTGGAGATGCCGTAGATGAGCCCGCCGACCAGGGGGCCCAGCAGGGTGCCGGCCCCGCCGAGCAGCACGATGATGATCGCCTCGATCGTGTAATGAATCTCGAACACTTCAGGCGGAAATACATAAGGGGTTTTCAATGCCCACGAGGAGGCCCCCACCAGCCCGGCGAAGCTGGCGCTGGTGATAAAGGCGATGATCTTGAACTTGGTTACGTTGATGCCCATGACCTTGGCGGCATCCTCGTCCTCTCTCAGTGCGGTCAGGGCGTATCCGATCTTGCTGCGCATGTAGATAAGGGTCACCAGCGCCGCCGCGACAGCGATGGTCAGCACGAAGACGTCGGCCCAGAAAATGGCCAGGGCGCTGGCCGCCTCCCGGCCCAGGATCTGGTTGAGCTGGGCCGTGAAGATGATCCCTTCCGAGCCGTTCCATATCCGGGCCCCTTCGATCAGAAAGCGGAACCCCTCGTTGACCCCGATGGTGGCGATGGCGAAATAGGCCCCGCGCAAACGCAGCGCCACGGCGCCCACCGCAATGGATAGCAGCGTCGACATGAGCACGGCCAGGACAAAGCCGATCACGATGATGCCGGCGCCGAGGCCCTCGATGTGGGCCAGGCGGCTGATGGCCAGCGCCATGCCGTATGTCCCGACCCCCATGAACGCCACATAGCCGAAATCGACGTATCCGGTCATGCCGAGAAAGATGTTAAACGCCTGGCCAAGGGCGCAATAAAACAGGAGCATGGCGACCAGCTGCCACATGCCGGACATGTTTCTTCCGATCAGAAAAAGGACGGCGTACGCCGCCAAAACCGGCAGCATCGGATAGTATTTGACCGCTTGATTTTTCATTTTCGCGCCAACAACCCGGTGGGTCGGATCAGTAAAATGATCAGCAGAATCACGAAGGAAAGAAACCGCGTAAGGGCAAAGGGCTCCACTCCCGGCAGCAGTGCAAACAGGGTGTAGGACCCGTTTTCGATCAGACCGAATACCAGGCCGCCGAAAAAGGCGCCATAGGGCGATGACAGCCCCCCGAGCACGGCAATGACAAAGGCCTTGAGGGTGTACCCCCCGCCCATGTACGGATTGATGCCGACGGGGATGAACATGGTCAGCAGCACGCCGCTGGTCACCGTCAACCCGATGCCCAGGGCAAAGCTCCAGGCATAGGCGGCGCCGACGTTGACGCCGCAGACCCGCGCCCCTTCACTGTCTTCGACCACGCTGCGCATGGCGGACCCCGCCCGGGTTCGGTTGAACCAGATATACAGGAGCACGGCGATGCCCACGCTTCCCAGGCACGCCAGAAGCTTGGACACCGGCAGAACCGTGAGTCCCAGGTCGATTTTCCCCACTGTCCAGTTGTAGCCCCGGAACTCGGAGCCGAAGATCAGCTTGATCACTTCCTGGAGCAGCACACCGATGGAAAAGGTGGCCAGAAGCGTGGCCAGCTCCGGGGCTTTGATCAGCCGCTGGATGACGGTGTAGTAAAAGAAAAGACCCAGTCCGAGTCCGATGACGAAAGCCACCGGAATGGCGAAAATCGGGTTGACGCCCAGGGCGGAGAACAACCAGAAGGTGATGAATGCGCCGACCATGACAAAGGCGCCGTGGCCGACGTTCACGACCTTGAGAACCCCGAAGATCAGGCTGAGGCCCATGGTGGCCATTCCGTAGACGGCCCCAAGCACCAGGCCTTGGAACAGGTTTCCAGCCAGTTGCTCGAATACCATATGCGACTCGCTTCGCTATTTGCGGAAACGGCGGGCGACGGACAAGCCCTGCGAGCATGGTGCCGTCCTTCAGGGCTGAAATCGCCGGCAAGGGATAAGCGGCGGGGTCATTTCCGCCGCTTATCGCGGTCTTTTCCGCAGCATCGGGTGGTTACGGAACGGCGACTTTGCCCTTGGCTTTTTCTGCAAAGGTCGGCATCGGGTAGCAGACCTTTCCGGTCTGGGCTTCCTCGGGCCACACGATGATCCGTTCTCCGTCCTGCCACTGGACGTCGACCATGGTGTGGCCGACCTGCAAGCCGCTGTCGTCGACGTTCCATCCGCCGTAAAACGACATGAACTGCAGGTCTCCCAGCGCCTTTCGGACCTTGTCCGAATCCACCGAACCGGCCTTTTCAACGGCCAGGGCATAGGCCAGCACCTGGGCACCGGCTTCTGCCGCGTGATAGTCGGGGATCATCTCTTTGCCTGCGGCTTTCTTGAACAGTGCGACAAATTCGTCCTGGCTCGGCCCGATCCACTGCATGCCGACTTTCCTGGCTTCCTGCTCTGAATATTTCACCCCGTATTCCCAGTGGGACGGTCCCATCACGCCTTCTGCCATGCTTTCCAGGGCGTCGTAAAAGGCCGGCAGGGTGGCTGCCGCGATCAGTGACAGCGCGTTTATGTCGATGTCCAGATCGGCCATCTGTCGGTTGAACAGCTGCCCGTCTTCAAAATGTCCTCCGCCGAGAACGAAGTCGGGCTTGGAAGCCTTCATGGCCGACAGCAGCGGAGTCATGTCCGTTACCCCCTTGGGGTAGGTTCTTTTGAAGACGACCTCGAATCCCATCTCTTTGGCATGTTCTTCAGCGCCTTCCATGACCATCTTGGCAAACTCGGAGTCCTCGTAAGCCAGGGCCACCCGTTTGGCCTTGGGATCGATCTTGTGGATCATGTCGAGGGTGCCGCGGTGATAGCTGGAGGCCGGTCCGATGGTCTGGACGACGTATCTGAATCCCTGCTGGAAAATTTTGTTGTTTGCCCCGCCGTGGTCCATGTAAAGCATGCCCCGGGCCTCGGTGACAGGGGCTCCTCGAAGCGTCAGGCCGGAACTGTACGGGGCGAAGACCACATCGACCTTGTCGACCGTGACCAGGCGGCCGATCAGGCTGGTGACCGACTCCTTGTTGGATTCGCAGTCGTAGTAGGTGTATTTCAGCGGGACTTTTTTCCCTTTCAGGCTGACGCCGCCATACTCCTTGTTCACCCAGTCGACGCAGGCCTTGATGCCGCCTACGGCCTGCTCACCGGCTTTTGCGTATTTTCCGGAAAGGCAGGCCGGATGGCCGATGTCGATCGAATCGGCGGCTTGCGACGGCGTCTGGCCCGCAACGAGAGCCAGCAGAAAAAATCCCAGTGCGATGATGGCAGTCTTTTTCATCGGAGACCTCCCTCCAACGGAAGATAAAGCCTTCCGCCATGCTGTGAGCATTCCCTGCGCAAAATCGACCGTTGGCCACCGGTCGGCATCTGCCGGTCAGCTTGGCGCATGAAGCGTCAGATGGCGATTCCGCGCAATAAAAACCAACCCTGATTTTTTTATAAATCACATTCAGGTGTCGATCCGATATAGGGCGATCCCTGTATTTTCCTCTACAGTATAGAGCGGATCTCTGTGGGGAGGGTCGGGGCAAATGCGCGCAGTCCGGAAGGGATGAGCCGAAACTTGCCAAGTCGCACGGTTCGATCTTGCTGGTGCGCGGCGGAGGGGTGCTGCAGTGAAAAAAATTCGAAGCACGAAACCCGAAATACGAAATGGTTCGACAGGTTCGACAAGCTCACTGCAGGCAGGCTCACCACCCTGAGCAACGTCGAAGGGCAAATCCGAAATTCGAATGTACGAATGACCCAAACAAGAACAAATGGAATCTCTGAAAAGCGGCCGTTGTTTTGATCATTCGAATTTCGGATTTAATGGAACCAAAGGGATTCATGCCCTCCGGGCTTAACCCAAAGCCGGGTCCTCCGGGCCCTCCGGGCCCGGATCTTTACTCGGCTGCCGAATCACGACTCCGAGCGCAGGGCGATGCACTTGATTTCCACCGCCGCGCTCTTGGGAAGGGCCGCAACCCCGATCGCGGCCCGGGCCGGTTTGTGAGCCTCGAAATACTCGGCATAGATCCCGTTGAATTCGGCAAAGTCGCCCATGTCGGTGAGAAACACCTCCACGGCGGTTACGTCAGCCAGGGTGCTCCCGCCGGCTTCGACCACGGCCTTGAGATTTTCCAGGGCCTGGCGGGCCTGGGAAGCCAGATCTTTTCCCACCAGTTCGCCGGTCTGCGGGTTCATGCCGAGCTGGCCGCTCACAAACAGCCAGGGGCCGGCGGCGATCCCCTGGCTGTAAGGGCCGATGGCCGACGGTGCCTTGTCCGTATTGACGGCAGAACTTTTCATAGAAAACCTCCTTTGATACCCTGCTGCTTGCGGCGGGGCAGTTCATTGAAAATTTGGAAAGCAAATCGCGACAGCGATTTGCTTTCAGCAGGTGAGATGAAAGCAGGCGCCGGTCTTGTGCTTCGCCGCTTGTTCGTTATAGATCCTTGCTGCTTTGGCATTGGATGCGGCATGGAACTCGATCCCCTTTTCGGCGAGGGCCGCTGCCAGGCCCGGTTCCGGCTTCATCCTGCCGAACACCCCGCATCCGGCCACGATTACCTCCGGACCGGCGGCCACCAGGATCTCGATGTCTTCCATGTGCAGCCGGTGTCCGGACGACCGCCGCCAGCAGTCGGCCACCCGGCCGTCAGGGAAAAGCACCAGGTCCGACTTGAAGGTTCTTCCGGAAATCGTGATGGAGCCAAAGGATGTGGCGTCGATCATGGCGGTCCTCTCCCAACGCAACTTTCAGGATTGATGATACCACGAAACCCGAAAGTTGAGGAACAACATAAAGATTGTCATATTTCCCGCTATGTTTCAATGGCCCTCGGTATCGATTCGATGATCGGCTTGAAAGGGAAAACAGCCCATACCCGATGGACCGGGGCAGGAAAAGACCTGCCGGCAAAATCGAGGACCCGTCTCTGCGCTGTTCATATGGGTCAGCCATGGTAAGCAAAAAGGCCGTTGCAGGGAGGTTCGGGATCTTCCCGGTTTGGACCTTGCGTTGGGACCGGTTGAACGTGTAATAAATTCAATGTTGCAACCATACCATTTCCCGCACTGCGGGAAGATTCCCGTTTGAGGAGACAAGAGAGGCACAAATGAGCAATCTGATCAAGGAACAAGGAGAACATGGACGCCTTCACATCGATACGCCGATGATGGGCGAATCTCTCGTAAGCAAGGAATTTTTGAAGCGCACCGAATCCAGCGAATATTTCCGGGTTCATCCGGACATCAATGTCCTTAAAATCGGCGGTCAGAGCATTATGGACCGGGGACGCGACACCCTGTTTCCGATCCTCGATGTGCTGGTCGAGGCCAAGGAAAAGCACCGGATCCTGCTCATGACCGGCGGCGGGACCCGGGCGCGGCACGTCTACAATATCGGCGTCGATCTGGGCATGCCCACCGGCGTTCTTTCAAAGCTCGGAGACAAGGTCTCCTGGCAAAATGCCGAGATGCTGTCGATCCTGCTGGCCAAA
>CBFCZJ010000089.1:0-11986 GCA_965602445.1 uncultured Desulfobacterales bacterium
CGACCAGTTTGATCAAGGGTAAAACTATGCCATTTTGGCCTAGTTTCACATAAGACGGGGGGCCAAAGCCTATTCAGTTTCCAGTTCCGGGGCTGGCAGTCCCGGCCGGACCTTGAGGATCTTTTCCTTGCGGATCGATACGGTGCCGGGTTTGGCTCCCCGGGGTTTGGACACGAATTTGGCCAGGGTGCAGGCCACCGGCACCTTGCCCCCCGAACGGGCCTTGCTGTGCCAGGCGGCGACGGCTGCTGCCGCTTCCAGGGTTTTCCGGTCCGGCTGCCGGTCCTTTCCCCCCCGCAAAACCACGTGGCTGCCGGCCATGCCCCGCACGTGAAACCAGTAGTCGGAAGGCCGGGCCGTTTTCAGGCTCAGCAGATCGTTGTCCGCGTCGGTCCGTCCCGCCAGCACGGTCCAGCCCCCCGGCAGTTCGTATTCGTATACATTCGGCTCCGGGGGCTGGTGAGGGTTTTCAGCAGACATCGCCACTCCTTTTTTCGTTTTCGATCAAATCCCTCCTATTGGCGGGACGGCGGAACTCGTAACAGACTCTGCCAAAGGCAAATGCAACAGGGAAGAAAATTTTCAAATTCCAAGCACCAAGCACCAAACAAGCATCAAGCACCAAATTCCAACGGAATTATGCACCAGTTTCGCGGCTTCGGGCAAGATCCCCCCAAAGCCCTCATATCAACCGTATAATTGTGCATAGGCCCGAATTCCAAAGACAAAACCTGGATGGCGTCTGTAGTTTTTTTGGAAGGTTTCCACGGTGGCCCCCATGTTTGGACATTGTTTTTTTGGAAATTGGATATTGTTTGAAATTTGGAATTTGGTGCTTGTGATTTTCTTGTCTAACCCGCCGGTTCCCGTATTTCCCCATCTTACCTTGCTGCAAGGGCGGCGCTGACATCCGACATCGGTACCTCTACCCATTTCCCATCTTTCTTAGAAGGTCAACCCCTTCTGCGGCTTGTGCAAGGGATGTGCTCACCCCGGCAGCCACCGCAGCAGTGCCAGGCAGACGAAGAGCAGCCCCCCGAGAATCAGAAAGCCGGCGCCGAAATGACCGGCCGATCCCGCGGCACCGAGCATGGCCGGCACCAGCCCCTGGCCGATGAACGTGGCAAAGAGTGCGATCACCGACGTCGCGACATTCTGTGATGGCCCGGCAAATGCCCGGGAAAGCACCGTAAAGCCCGGGGCGAAAAAGCATGTGGCCACGGCCGATTGCAGGAAAATCGTCGCCAGCAGCAATGGACCTGAGGTCAATCCATACAGGGCCGTGAGGGCGGCGCAGCTCGTGAAGTAAAGCAGCAGGGTGGTTTTCGCCCCGAGCCGGTCCGTGGCATAGCCGGCCGCCAGGGTCATGAACAGACCGGAAATCCTGGCCGTAGACAGCAGGGTGTTGGCCGTTTCCCTGGCATACCCATGTTCGGTGATCAGGTACAGCGGCAGCATACTGAAAGAGCCGATGGAGGCCCCGGCAGCGATGCCGAAAAAGAAGGATAGCAGCCAGAATTGCCGGGTGGGGATGATGGCCGCCAGGACCACCGGCCGTGGAGATTCGCCGAAGCTTTCCCGGCCGAACCCCCACCTGGAAAAAACGACGGCGGTCGCGGCTTGAATGGCGCCCAAGGTCAGCAGCGTGTCGCGCCAGTTGCCGGCAAGAAGAATCAGCTCTGCAAAAAGGGGAATCAGGATGAAACTGAGACTCGCTGCGCTGTCGTGAACCCCGATGGCCTTTCCCCAATCCGGCTTTCGAACATAGGATGTGATGGCAGCCAGGGCAGAGGGAAAGTAGAGGCCGGAAAAAAGCCCCAAAAGGAAAAGCCCTGCGGCAAACAGCGGATACGAAAGGGCGCGGGAGGCGGCCATCAGCATGAGCCCGGCGAAAAAGGCCGATGCGGAAACGGTGGCCCGGTGTGAAATCCGCTTGGACACCAGCCCGTTGGCAAAAGATCCCAGGCTCACCCCCAAGGCCAGAAACAGAAAGAGGCGGCCTGCCTGGGCGTGGGAGATGGCCAGGTCTGCCTCCAGTTCCGAGAGCAGGGGGGAAAGAACGGTCCGGGTCATGAAATTGAGCAGAAACATCGCCGTCAAAAAGATCAGTGCCGGCAGCGCTTTTTGAAAGCCGATGCCCTCCAGCGATGCGTTCATCGATTCTCCCTTTCCTTATCGAAAGAACCACGGTAATCGGAACGTTATTCTGACAAGCGCTCTAACCGGTGCCGCGGCCGTCCCTTGCCAAATTTCCGGTCAATCAATATATTAGAACCAAAACCCTTGACAAGGAGTGAATCGATCATGCCAGAATCCTGGGAAGAAAAACTCTCCTGCGCGGTTTCCTGCGCCCGCTGCCATAGAAAGCTTGCCTCTTCAGACGAACGGATTCTGTCCGTCTACAACCACGAGCCGATTTGCATGCCCTGCAAGCGGGAGGAGGAAAATAGGGCGGACTACGCTGACGTCTCCAAGGAGGCAATCGGCCAGTGCATGGCCGAAACCGAGGTGCTCTACGGCGACCCGAAGGGGTACTGCTATCATCACTTCTATCCGTTCAAATGCTGAGATTTGACGACTTCGTAAAAAGTCCGATATCTGCGTTCCCCTTCAGCCCTCGTCATTGCGGCGTACCATAAACCCCCAGCAAAGACGGAGCATTGAATCATGATGCCATTCAATCCGGAAGAAGCCCTGCGTCGAACCAAGAGGGAATTTGGAGAGCACGGCGGCGTTGCACCCTCTCTTTCCCGCTCCTCCACCTTTACCGTGATGGAACCCGGAATCATGCCTGAAATTTTTCAGGGGGTCAGGGGGCCGGACAAAGGCGGCTGTTACCTGTACAGCCGGCATTTCAACCCCACCGTCAATGTGCTTTCCCGGTACCTGGCCGCCATGGAAGACACCGAGTTTGCCCTGTGCACCGCCAGCGGCATGGCGGCCATTTCGTGCCCCCTCCTTCAGCTCTGCGAACACGGCGACCATATCGTGGCCAGCGACACGGTCTACGGAGGTACTTACGCCCTGCTCGATTCGCTACTGCCCAAGATGGGCATTCGGACTACATTCGTCGACATCACCGATCTTTCGGCCGTATCGGCGGCGGTCAATGACCGAACCCGCGTCCTGTACACGGAGGCTGTGGGAAATCCGACGTTGAAAGTGGCCGACCTGCCGGGGCTTTCAAGTCTGGCGAAGCGATTCGGGGCCGCCTTGGTGGTGGACAATACCTTCACGCCGATTGTGCTCACCCCGTCGCACCTGGGGGCGGACGTGGTGATCCACTCGCTCACCAAGTTCATCAACGGCGCCAGCGATCTGCTCGGCGGAGTAATCTGCGCCGACCGGGACTTCGTGTATCGGCTCATGGATCTTCACCACGGAAGGGCCATGCTTCTGGGGCCGGTCTTGGACCCGCGGGCCGCCTTCGACGTTCTCCAACGTCTTCCTCACCTTCCGCTGCGAATGCGCGAACACGGCGCTCGGGCAATGGCCATCGCCTCCCGGCTCGAAGAGATCGGGGCGCCGGTGATCTATCCAGGTCTGGCTTCCCATCCGCATCACGAGCGACTCCGGTCGATGGTCAACGAAGGCTTCGGCTACGGGGGGATTTTTTCAATTGACTGCGGCACACGGGACATTGCCAACCGCTTGATGTCGATCCTGCAAAATAAGGAAGCCTTCGGTCTCATCGCCGTATCTCTCGGGTACTTTGACTCTCTCATTTCTAATTCCGGTGCGTCGACGTCGTCGGAGATCGCCCCGGAGGACCAGAAAAAAATGGGGATCTCGCCGGGACTTGTCCGGATTTCCGTCGGCTACACTGGAGGCCTCGACGAACGAATCGCGGAGATCGAACGGGCGGTCCGGGATGTTGGCCTGGCCAGAAATCATTGAGCCTTTCCGGCGTTCAGGTCCCGGAACCATTGAAAACCGTGAAGGTTTGGGTGGGGGATTCGGTCCCATGAGTGGTGGAGCCGTACATGGAAGAACTCCTCATCTGAAAAAAGAGATTGACACCGGCCGGATTGCAGACGCCCTCGGATACGAAGACTGCCGGCGGCTGTATCCGCTGATCCGTCGAGCGGGCACTACAGCCGCTCGGAAGATCGTCTCCGGGAGCATCGAAAGCCGAGGGGGGAAGTTGATTGGTTGATTGGGTGACAGGTTGATTGGGTGGATGGTTGAATCGGCCGCGGCGGACAACCGGCGGTTTCGTGCAATTCTTTTCCGAATTGACCATTCAACCATTTGACCAATCGACCCGGGGCTGCTGCAAGCAGCCCCGTCACGCCAGCCGTCGGTTTTCCAGGCGTTCGCCCCTTCGACCGATGATGGCCTCTTCGATGGGAATCTGCACTCCGGCCTCTGCCAGGGCTTTTTTGACGATGCCCGGCAGGCCCGAACAGCAGGGGACTTCCATGTAGACGTTGGTGATGCTCCTGATTCCGGCTGTTTTGAAAATTTCGACGAACTTGTCGATGTAGGTCTGGGCGTCGTCGAACTTGGGGCAGCCCATCATCACGACCTTTCCCTTGGTAAAGTCGCTGTGAAACCGGGGATAGGATGCCGGCACGCAGTCTGCCACCACCAGAAGGTCGGCATTTTTCAAAAACGGCGCTGCGGGCGGCACCAAATGGATCTTGACCGGCCAGTGGCTCAATCCTTCCCCGGCCGAATCGGGCATCGACCCCTGGGCGGCCTCGAGCTTTTCTTTTGGCACGAAAGTCTGGACGGCGGCCGAAGGGCATCCGCCCCCGCTTTCTGTTTCCTGTTTGGCCAGAAACGCCTCCACGGCCTCTTCGTCGAACTCTTCTGCTTCCCGCTCCACGATGTGCATGGCGTCGTTGGGGCATTCTCCGAGACAGGCCCCGAGGCCGTCGCAGAATTTATCGGCGATCACTTTGGCCTTGCCGTCTACGATGGCCAGCGCCCCCTCGGCACAGGAAGGAATGCACTGGCCGCAGCCGTCGCATTTTTCCTCGTCGATTTCGATGATTTTCCGCTTGATTTTCATAGCAGCACCTTCCTTGCTTCGTTTTTACCCGTCTCGGTAATCAGCTCCTCTTCGATCAGGGAGGCAAGAGACGCCGCGGGCATCGGATCCGATTTTTGCAGCTCCTCTAACGAGGCGATGCGATCGGCGTCAAAGACGACCCGCAGATTCACCCCATCGGCCGGAGACGGCCGGCCGGGCGGGTCCAGGATCTCGCATACCTCGTCGATCAGCCTCTGCCGGGCGCCGAGTTTCTCCAGGATGTTTCGGGCCTCAGCGCATTTGCCGTTTTCCTTCGATGCCCGATCGCCTCCGACATCCTGCAGGTAGGCGGCAGACAGAATGACGGCAAGGTTTCCCGATTCGAACTTTCCAATCCGCTCCGCATACCGCGCCACCCGCATCGCATGGCCGATTTTTTTGAAGTCGGACTTGAAGTAACGCTTGACTTCCACGGCCACCCTGTCCTTGAGCATGTCCTCTTTCTGGGCGAGCAGCTCCGGCGGCAGGTCGCCGAGGCACTGCTCGGCATACTGGCAGTAGGAGGCGCAGCCGAAATCCATCTTCGGATTGATGAACCGGTGGCCGCATGCGGGGCACTTCCGGGCGGTGTCGTCCTTGAAAAATTCCACTGACCCGCCGCACTCGGGGCACTTGACCTCGAAAATGGCGCCGGGCTTCCAGTACTGGGTGTCTTGTCCCGGACATTTCATAAAAAATTCCTCCGGATATATTCAAAAAGATCATTCAAAACAGGCGTTCCGTTTCATTATATGTATGAACTCGAATGCTTTCGGGCAAGAGGCAGCGGCCTCGAAAGCCCCCTGCCTCGCCCATCTTCATTTTTCTCCTCTGTGTCCTCTGCGGCTCCGCGGTGAGCGTGCGCGGCTTCCATTTTATGCCGTTTCGCCCAGGATCGCGGTGATGTCCTCATCCGGGGTGGAAATCGGCATGATGTTGAACTTGTCCACCAGCACGCCGAGCACATTGTCGGAGACAAAGGCCGGCAGACTGGGGCCGAGCCGGATGTCCTTGATCCCCAGGTACAAAAGCGTCAGCAGGATGGCGACCGCCTTTTGCTCGTACCAGGAAAGGACCATCGACAGCGGCAGGTCGTTGACGCCGCAGTTGAAGGCGTCGGCCAGCGCCGAAGCGATCCGGATGGCCGAATAGGCGTCGTTGCACTGGCCCACGTCCAGAAGACGCGGAATGCCGCCGATGTCGCCCAGGTCCTTGTCAAAGAAGCGGAACTTGCCGCAGGCCAGGGTCAGGACCACCGTGTCCTTGGGCAGTTTTTCCACAAATTCGGTGTAGTAGTTTCTCCCGGGCTTGGCGCCGTCGCAGCCAGCCACCAGGAAAAAGTGCCGGATGTCCTTGTTCTTGACCGCCTCGATGACCTTGTCGGCCACACCGAGAACGGCGTTGTGTCCGAAGCCGACCGTCACGGCACCCTTTTCCGTGTCTTCGGCAAAGCCCGGCATTTTGAGGGCCTTTTCGATGACCGGGGTAAAGTCTTTGTCTTCGATGTGCGTGACGCCGGGCCATCCCACCAGGCCGGTGGTGAAGATGTTGTCCTGATAGACTTCCTTGGGCTTCTGGATGCAGTTGGTGGTCATCAGGATGGCGCCGGGAAATTCGGCAAACTCCTTGACCTGGTTTTGCCAGGCGGTGCCATAGTGGCCGTAGAAGTGTTCGTATTTTTTCAGCTCCGGGTAGCCGTGGCAGGGGAGCATCTCGCCGTGGGTATAGACATTGATCCCCTTGCCCTGGCTCTGCTTCAAGATCAGTTCCAGATCCTTGAGATCATGGCCGGAGACGACGATCGCCTTTCCCTTTTTGGCGCCGAGAGGGACCCGGGTTGGAACCGGATGCCCGTAGGCGCCGGTATTGGCGGCATCGAGAAGTTCCATGGTGCGCAGGTTGATCTCCCCGCACTTCATGACCAGCCCCACCAAGTCGTCTGCGCCCAGCGTATCATCCAGGGTGGCCGACATGCCTTCGTAGATGAAATTGTACACCGCCTCATCTTCCTGGCCGAGGATCCGGGCGTGGTCGGCGTAGGCGGCGACGCCCTTGATCCCGTAAATCAGCAACTCCCTGAGGGACAAGATGTCCGGGTCGATGTTCGGGTCGGATTTGACGCCCACCTTTTCAGCCTGGGCCACCATGCCCGCTTCGTCTGCGGCCGGGGTGAACGACGCCGCTTCACCGAAGTCGACGCTGCCGCCGGCGGCCTTGACCTTTTCCTTGAGCTGATCGCGGAGCCGGACACTTTTTTCGATGATTCCGACGAACCGCGCCGGGTCGAAGTCGACGTTGGTCAGGGTGGAAAACAGCCCCTCGCAGACAAACTTGTCGATTTCCGGATCCCGGACGCCGTTTCGAACGCCTTCTTGAGCTACCTGGGAAAGGCCCTTGATCGAATAGACGAGAAGATCCTGCAGGGCGGCGACTTCAGGCTTTTTGCCGCATACGCCGATCTTGGTGCACCCTTCTCCTTTTGCCGTTTGTTCGCACTGAAAACAGAACATGGTCTTCCTCCTTGGGTTATGGTAATAAAATCGCTTGCGCGCGTTTATAGGGGCTTCGCGTTCCGCGAAGCGTTCCAAAAATGAATCTGAAAAACTCTCTGGCTTTGCCGAGGCGCGCCGATTTCCCCGATTTCGGAAATGACGCGGTCTTTTCTCCATCTGGGGACCGGTTATAGCCGCCCGGGAAAAAAGAATCGTTGATCTAGGTCAAAAAAACCGGATTTTTCTTCAAAAACGATCGGTTCAGGGTTCAGAGGTTCAGGGTTCAGGGGTTCAGAGGTTCAGAGGTTCAGGGTTCAGGGGTTCAGAGGTCAGGCAGCTTTCACGGCGGAATCTTGTTTGGGTCTTCCAAGCCGGAACCCGGAACCTTTGCTCCCTAGTTCTCCTAACCATCTTTTTGGGCTCTTCAAGAAAAGGGCCGAAAGGAAGGCGGGGGTGGCGAAAACCATTATCGAAGTTCTCGGCAATGCCCCGATTTTCGACGGTCTTTCAAAACAGGATCTGCAACAGATCCGGAGGATCGCCGTGGATCGGTTCTACGATCGCGGCCGGACCGTTTTTTCCGAGGGGGACGAGGGCGACGGCTTTTACATGGTTGCCAGCGGCCGGGTCAAAATCTACAAGCTTTCCCCGGAGGGCAAGGAGCAGATCCTTCATATCTATGGAGAAGGCCAGCCCTTTGGAGAGGTGCCGGTGTTTGCCGGAAAACGGTTTCCGGCAAACGCCCAGACCCTGGTCAAAAGCCACCTGCTGTTTTTTCCGAGAACCGAGTTCGTTCAGCTCATTGCCGAAAACCCCTCCCTTGCCATGAACATGCTGGCCGTCCTCTCGCTTCGCCTCCGCCAGTTTACCGTTCAGGTCGAGAATCTTTCCCTGAAGGAAGTGCCGGCGCGGCTGGCGTCCTATCTGATCTACCTGGCCCAGGAGCAAAGAACGCCAGGCCAGGTGGTTCTCGACATCTCCAAGGGGCAGCTTGCCAGTTTGCTGGGTACGATTCCGGAGACCCTGTCCCGGATGTTTTCACGGATGAGCGGCAGAGGGTTGATCGAAGTAGACGGGAAAAAAATAGCGCTGCTGGACGTCGCGGGTCTCAAGGAACTGGCGGAGCAAGAGGCGCGGCTCGACTGAATGGTTGAGTAGCAGAACGGTTAAATGGTCAAGCCGTTGATTGGTTGATTGGTGAAATCAATCATCGATCATAGGCAATCGAAAACGTTTTTTCCAGTTTGTGATTTGCCTCCTGGATGAACGGGCCTTCTCGCTCATTAGACCACTCAACCAGTTATCCAATCAACCACTCAACCAGATCCCTACTTGAGTGCCACAAGTTCCTTGCTCAGCAGGCGGATGTGGCCCATTTCCTCTTTGATAATCTCATCGAGGCGGTTCTGACCTAATTTTTCGGGCACCATTTCCCTCATCCCCAGATAAAAGACGATGGAGTCCTTTTCCGCTTCGATGGCTGCCTTCAGAATTTCCCGCATCGAGGTGATGTCGATCTCTTTTTCGAAAAATACGCGGGTGTCGGCCAGCGCTCGAAGATAGTGGATCGCCTCGCCTTCCGGGTCAAACACGGTCGACTGCTTTTCCGCCGCCGCCAGGTCGGATCTCATCTGCTTGAAGGTTTTCTCGTGGTCGAGTTCCATGTTGGCCAGTTTGACCAGCAGCTGTTTGGCTTCTTTTCCCTGCACGCTCGCCGCTGAATCCTGGTAGAATTTGGCCCCGTTTCGCTCCAGTTGTTCGGCCATTTCAAACACATCGTCCGCGTTGAAATCGTAGCGCATTTTCCAGATCCTTTCCTTCGGTGGAGTAAGGCCGCCGCCCGCTTTTCCGGCCCCTGCAGGTTCGCCTGATTTGTTTGGCCACTATAGTCACTGGCGGAAATATTGTAAAGACCGGTACCTTGCCCGGATGCGGCGGAAAAGACCCGGAGCCGGCAGATGGATGGTTTTTTTTGTTGACAGCCCCTTGGCTGTTACATAGAAGAATAGGAATCATTATGAATAACGCACCCTGCCATTTTCGGGTTCCGATCCTACGGGCCTTCGTCGTTTTCATCCTGCTGGCGCTGACGGTAATGCCTCTTTCGGCTGGCGCTTTGCCGATCGGCACTGCTTGTCCGGCCCCCTGTTGCGCGCTCTGCCCCCCGGGGGCGGAATCTACCGGCCATGGGGGAGTGCCGCCGGCATCCGGACCGACGGATTTCTGCCACGATTTCTCGGATACGACCTGCTGCGACTTGAGCCGCTCCTCGCTGCCGGCGCCGGGAGACACTCTTTTCGGGTTTGCGGCGCCTTTCTTTGACGCCGGCGGAGCGATTATCGGACCGACCCATGCTTTGGTCGCTTTGCCGGACGGCGCATTGCTAATTTTTTTCAAGGATCCGCCACCGCCTTCTTCATTCCCCCCTCTGTATCTGACCAAAAAAGCCCTTTTGCATTGATTTGCAAGGATCGACGCCGGGTCTTCCGGTCTCTTTCCGTCCCAAGCAAGCCCTGCTTGTGAAGGCTGCGTCGACTCCCGGCCCGGTTCGGCCGGCGTCGTCTCTCCGTACCCTGGCTGCAAGATGAGTCTGTAAAAAATTCGACGCACCGCTTCTTCGAATCGACGGGCGAAGCGGCTGCGATCCATTCCCGTGTCCTTTTCGGACGCGCCATTGCATGAGGAGAAATACGCCATGTCCAAAAAGAAGCCGAGAAAATCCACCAGCCGCTGGGCCGAAAAAAAGGCCGCGGTGCTTGGAAGCGAAAAGAAAAACCGCCTTGCCCTGGTTGCGACGATCATATCTGCCCTGCTCTTTGCCGGCGGCATCGGCGCCTACCTGATCCAGGCAGAGAGGGACGCCGGTCCGTCGGCAAAGGTCGGAACCCGGGTGTCTGTGGAAGGCGGCCAGGTGGTTTTGGCCGCCGACATATTCGATGACGGAGAGGCCCGCCACTACGAGTACCAGAGTGGAGATCTCAACATTCGCTATTTCGTTCTGAAAAGTTCGGACGGCGTCATCCGGGCGGCGTTTGACGCCTGTGACGTCTGCTGGCCCGCCGGCAAAGGCTACTACCAGGACGGAGATGTGATGGTCTGCCGGAACTGCGGCAAGCGATTTGCATCGGTTCTGGTCAACGAGGTCAAGGGGGGCTGTAACCCCGCGCCTCTCGATCGGCGGATCGAAAACGGCCGGGTGATGATCCCCGTGGCGGCCATCGAGGCCGGCAGCGGCTACTTCAACTTTTCCAAAGGGGTCTGATCATGACGCTGGCAACGATCGCGTTCCGGAACCTGATGCGCCGCAAGGCAAAGGCGGGGTTTTTGCTCCTCGGTCTGGTCATCGGGGTGGCCACGGCTACGGCGGTATTTTCCATGGTGGAGGCCATGACCATGGACATCAATCACAAGCTTGAAAAATACGGCGCCAATATCCTGGTGCTGCCCCGGGCCGAGAGCCTCGGCCTGAGCTACGGGGGGCTTTCCCTCGGCGGGGTTCCCTTCGATGTGGAGGAAATCCGGGAACAGGACCTGGCCAGGATCCATGCCATACCCAATGCGGCAAACGTGGCGGCGGTCGGCCCGGTAACCCTCGGGGTGGTGCCGGTAGCAGGCCGACGACTCCTTCTGGCCGGCGTCGACTTTACCGCCGCGGGCATCCTAAAACCCTGGTGGCGCCTGGACGGTGACTTTCCCGGCGCCGATGGTGTTATTATAGGCGCCGAGGCGGCCCGTACACTGGCCTTGGACACCGGCGATTCGCTGATGGTCGGAGGCCGGCAGCTTCGGGTTTCAGGGATTTTATCCCCCACCGGATCCCAGGACGACGAACTGCTCTTTACCCGGCTTGGTACGGCCCAGCAGCTCCTGAACAAGCCGGGCAAGGTTTCGATGGTGGAAGTGGCGGCCCTTTGCACCGCTTGTCCCGTGGAAGAAATGGTCCGCCAGATTGCTGAAGTCCTGCCCAATGCCCGGGTGAGGGCCATTCAGCAGGTGGTCAAGGGAAGAATGGAAACACTGGCTCAATTCGGCAAGCTTTTTTATGGCATTTCGGCGGTGGTCCTGATGATTGGCGCCCTGGTGGTGCTGGTCACCATGATGGGAAACGTCAGAGAGCGGACCGAGGAGATCGGCATCTTCCGGGCGGTGGGGTTTCGAAGCAGCCATGTGCTGAGAATCGTACTCATGGAAGCGGCCGCCGTGTCGGCGATGGCCGGGGCCCTCGGCTATGCGGCCGGGATCGGGGTGACCCATTTCGCGGTCCGGCTTCTTTCCGGCGGCCAGGCGGTAGCGGTTTCGATCCGACCGGAAATGGCCGGCGCCGCAATCGCTCTGGCCGTCATGCTGGGGCTTTGTGCCAGCCTTTATCCGGCCGTGACCGCTGCGCGACTCGACCCGAACAAGGCGCTCAGGACCCTTTAGCTAAGGAGTACATCACCCATGAGCTTTATCGAAGTGAAGAATCTGGTGAAGCAAT
>CBFCZJ010000090.1:0-11949 GCA_965602445.1 uncultured Desulfobacterales bacterium
TGAGACCAAAAGATTCGTATAAATCTCCCGCCGGAGAATCTTGAATCTTGAATCTTGAATTTTGAATCACGCCGCAGTCAGCGGCGGGGCTTATGTGAAACTTACGTCAAAAGCATAGATCCGGAAAACACCGACCGGTAATGGGGTATAGCATGTATTTGAAATCGGCGTTTTCTTTTTCAGGATTGCATCCAGTGCCACAACGCAGCCAAGGCAAACGATTACCTGTTCACGAAGCCCAGATAGAAAAAACGTCTATGGCTGCCGCATCGCGCATCGCATTGTATGTCGCCGCCGCCCTGCTAGTGGCCCACCCTCTTTTGCTGGCCGCCGGAGACGGCAGTCGTCGTCTTTCTGATCGCTTTTGCCTTCGTGTTTGCCCTGCTTCGGAGCTTGGTGCTCCATCCTTCCGAGGCGATCGCCCAAAGCGGTGCGGCCCTGTTTGAAAGCAAAGGCTGCATTCAGTGCCACTACACCGACAGCCGCAAAACCAAGGTCGGCCCCGGGCTGAAAGGGCTTTTCGAACGGAAAGAGCGGCCGGTAAGCGGACAGGCGGTCAGCGAGGCAAATGGTCGAAAACAGATCAAAACCCCATATAAGGACATGCCTTCCTTTGCCGATCGTCTCGCCGAGGGGCAACTGGACCGACTGATCGACTATCTGAAAACTTTATGAATCCGGTTCCTTGCTGTCATTGGGCCATTGCACCGACTCGCGCCCGGGGGCGGCGATTCCCCTTCGTTCGAGCAGCGATCCGTCCAGGCGGTACAGATCGATCAGCGCCTTGAGATAGTTGGCCAGGGCCCGGACTTCGGCGATTCGGCTGACCAGAAGGTCCCGCTGGGCCTGGGCCACCAGGAAGCTGGTCGATTTTCCCACCCGGAGTTTTTCGGTTTCGGTCCGGAGCTTTTCCTCGTCGAACCTGCGGGTGGCAGACGATGCGGAAATCTGCTGCTGGGTGCGGTTGACTTCGATGTAGGCGGTGCGAACATCGACCTCGACGAGCTGGGAAAGATTTTCCAGGGCCCTTTGCCCCTGCTCCCTGCTGAGAAGCGCCCGCCGGTGGGCGGCTTTTGCATCCCGATTGCCCACCGGATAATGAAATCTGAAGCCCGCCAGAGCATCGTAATTGTCTTCGGTGAAATTTTCCATCGAGTCCCCAAAGGAACTCGCATAACCGCTTTTGCCCAGCGTGATGAAAAGATTCATCAAGGGGAGCAGTCCGTTGCGGGTCTGCACGATCTGAAGATCCCCGCGCAGAATCGAAAGGCGGGCCTCGTTTAACACCGGGCGCATCCGTTGAGCGACGGCCACGTGCAGACCGACGTCTTCCAGCTTGATTTCAGGCAGGGTCGGCTGATGAATCAATTCGACTTCCTGCTCCCATAGACCGTCACCTGGCGGGTTGAGCAGTCGAAGGAGCTGCAAGCGTATCGACTCTTTGTTGGCCCGTGCTTCGATCAGCGACTGCTCCTGGGCGGCGACTTCCGCCTGAACGGCCGCCAATTCGGCTCTGGCCAATCGGCCGACGGCGATCAGCTCCTGGGTTTCCTCGAGCTGCTGGCGGACGACTTCCAGGGAGGTTTCCACGATTTCGATCTGACGCCGGGCCAGGGCATAGTCCCAGTAGGTTCGCTCTGCCTGCGCCACCAGCGCCTCGGTAAACCCCCGCAGTTCATATTCGGTCATACGCGTGTCCAGCCGGGCCTGCTGAAGCCGGACCCGGTTGACATCGGTGCCGAATCCTCTCAGCAGCGCCTGGGAGACCGTCATGCCCAGTCGGGTCGAATAAAACGTGTCGTCGTAAAGAGAAGAGTCGTCCATCCGGCTGCCGGCTTCCAACGCAACGGTCGTGCCGGTGGGAAAATACTGCTCCAGAAAAATGAATCCTTCGGCCGCATCGGTGGTGAAATCTTCCGTTTCAGAACCGGCTCTTGCCAGGCTTTCTCCTTCCACCCTGCCCACAGAGGCATCCGCGCCGATCGACGGATCGAATATCGCTCTTTCCTGTTCTTCAAATGTCTGCCGGATGGACGGATTCAACCGTTGGACCAAGAGCGACCGGTTGTTTTCAAGACACAGCAGCACCGCTTCGGCGAGGGTAAGCCTCAAGTGTCCTGAAGGGCCAGCCGTATCGACAGCCGTTTCCGGCCCTGAGGTTCCGGGCTCGAATTTTTGGGCCGACAGGGCAAACGATGGGAAAAACATCAGTACCGCGCAGACGGCAAAACACCTAAGCAAAAAACGGCCACAACTTGCATGCAACATATCCGCTCCTCGCACATCCATTGCTGCCGGAAGGCAGTATGCACGGTTTGATTTGTCGCTAGTTTATAAAAGCGTTATAGTAAACAAAACAAAAACCTTCGACAACAGGCATGTTACCATGAAATTGGGCGGTCCAAAAATTGTTGTTCCGACGGTTCTTCTGATGGCAGCAGCGGCGGTCTGGCTCGTGTTGGGCCAATTGCAGGAGAAGCCCCGCACCGGATCCAGCGGCCCGGCCAAGCGGGCAGTGCCGGTGGAGGTGGCGCAGATCCAGCATGGCCCCATCTCTTTGAAACGAACCTTCAGCGGCGAACTGGAAGCCCTGGCCGAATTCGTCGTGGCCCCGAAGGTCGGCGGCCGCGTGGAGCGGATCTTCGTGAACATTGCCGATCTGGTGGATCGGGGGCAGGTGGTGGCCGAGCTGGACAACGATGAGTACATCCAGGCCGTTGCCCAGGCCCAGGCCGATTTGGCCGTGGCCCGGGCCAAGTTGTTCGAGGCGAAAAGCGCCTTGGAAATCGCCGTCCGGGAGTTTGAACGCACCGAATCGCTGGTAAAAAGGGGCATCGCCTCGGACTCCGAATACGATGCCGCCCGCCAGGATCAACGGGCCAAGCAAGCCCAGCTGAACGTGGCGGCGGCCCAGGTGAACAAGGCCGAATCCGCCCTGGAAACGGCGAACATCCGCCTCGGCTACACCAAGGTCACCGCGGGCTGGACCGGCGGCGACGACTATCGAATCGTGGCCGAGCGCTATGTGGACGAAGGCCAGACCGTTGCGGCCAACGCCCCTCTTTTGCTGATCGACGACCTCGACCCCATTGTCGGAGTGGTCTTTGTCACGGAAAGAGACTACGCCCGGCTCAAACCCGGACAGATCGTCATGCTGACAACCGATGCCTACCCCGGGGAAGAATTCACGGGCCGTATCGTCCGCATCGCTCCTGTATTTCAAACAACCACCCGCCAGGCCAGGATTGAAATGACCATCGACAACCCGCAGCACCGGCTCAAACCCGGGATGTTCATCCGGGCCACGGTGGTTTTGAACCGGGTGCCGGAGGCCACCATTGTCCCTGAGCAGGCGCTGACCACCCGGGGCGAAAAGACCGGCGTTTTCATCGTCAGCGACGACGGCAGGGCGGTTTCCTGGAGGGAAGTACGCGTGGGAATCCGCGAAGGCGATCGGGTGCAGGTAGACGGTCAGGGGCTTCTCGGCCGGGTCGTCACCCTGGGACAGCAGCTGGTCAGCGACGGCTCTGCCATCACCATTCCTGCCGATCTTTCTGAAACGGCCGACGACCGCGGAAAGGCCGGCTCCTGATGAACATTTCCCGCTTCAGCGTCAAGCGGCCGATCTTTACGACGATGGTGACCCTGATTCTGGTCATCCTCGGGGCCGTCTCGTTGAGCCGGCTTCAGATCGACATGCTGCCCAACATCGAGCTGCCGACCCTGACCATCCGCACCGACTATGAGGGCGCCAGCCCGGAGGTCATGGAGCGGCTGGTGACGCAGATCATCGAAGAAATCGTCGCCACGGTGCCCGCCGTGGAGGAGATCAACTCCACGTCTTCTGAAGGTCGAAGCGCCGTCCGGGTCAGCTTCGAATGGGGCACCGACATCGACACCGCCGCCATCGACGTCCAGGGCAAGCTCGAAGACGAGATCAACGAGCTGCCCGACGACATCGTCCGGCCGAGAATCCGCAAATTCGACATCGCCAGTTTTCCGGTCGTTTTGCTCGGCATTTCCAGCAACCTGGATCCGGTGGAGCTCACCGAACTGATCGAGGTCCAGATCCGCTACCGCTTTGCCCGCATTCCCGGTGTCGCCCAGGTGGATGTCTGGGGCGGCTTCAACCGAGAGGTGCGTATCGAACTGGACCCGGACCGGATCAAGGGCGTCGGCCTGGCCCTGGACCGGGTGCTTGCCGCGATCTCCGATGCCAACCTGGACCTTCCGACGGGAAAAATCGAGCAGGGACGCTACGAGGTCACCCTCCGGGCGCCGGCCGAGTTCACCGACCTCGACCAGATTCGAAACACGGTCATCGATCAGCGCGAGGGCGGCGTCGTGACCCTGGGACAGCTTGCCGAGGTCAAGGACACCTATGAGAAGCTGACCCGCATCGTTCGCGTAAACGGGGAACCCGGAATTCGGGTGGCGATCCGCAAACAGGCCAATGCCAACACCGTCGACGTGTCCAGGCGCATCCTGGAGGAAATCGACGCCGCCAACCGGGCGTTTCCCCAGATCAACGTGGTGCCGGTCATCAACCAGGGAAACCTCATCGAGCGGTCGATTCAAAACGTCGCCCGGTCGGTGCTCTACGGCGGCGGCCTGGCCGTCGTCGTGCTGCTGTTTTTCCTTCGCAGCATCGGAAGCACGGTGGTTATTTCCGTATCGATTCCGATCTCCATCGTGACCACCTTCGCATTGATTTTCTTCGGGGGGTTCACCCTCAACCTGATGACCCTGGGCGGACTGGCCCTGGGCGTGGGGATGATGGTCGACAGCGCCATCGTCGTCCTGGAAAACATTTTCCGCCGCCGCAGCGAACATGGAGAAGCGCCGGAGACCGCAGCGGTGGAGGGCACCGGGGAGGTCAGCACCGCGATCATTGCCAGCACCATCACCACCCTGGTTATTTTCCTGCCATTGGTTTTCGTTCGAGGCGTCTCCGGAATCCTTTTCAAGGAGATGGCCTATGTGATCATCTTCGCCCTGATCTGTTCGCTGGCGGTAGCGTTGAGCCTGGTGCCGATGCTGGCCTCCAGGCTAATGAAAACAAAAGAAAAGCTTTCCCAAAAAACAGCGTCCCGGGTCCACCGATGGAAAACCGTTGCCGGTTCTCTGTTTTCAGGCATGGAAAGCGCCTACCTGGCGCTGCTTCGCCGGAGCCTGAATCATCGTCTGCTTACCGTATTTGCGGCGGCGTTGATCCTCGGCGGCAGCCTGCTGCTGTTGCCCATGATCGGCAGCGAGTTTCTCCCTCCCAGCGACGAGGGTGAAGTACGGGTCACCGGCAAGATGGAAATCGGAACCCGGCTCGAACTCGTCGACCGACAGACGCGCATCATGGAGGAAATGGTTGAGCCTGCCGTTCCTGAGGCCGTTGCGTCGGTGGTCAGCGTGGGAGCCACCGGCTGGCGGGCCGACGCCGGTTCAGAAGGAGACATCAGCATTTCTTTGCTGCCGGCGGCACAGCGAGAACGCTCCAACGTGGAAATCGCCCGGGATTTGCGGCACCGGCTGGAGGGGACGGTCCCCGGCATGGAAATCCGGGTGCGGGCCCCCCAGGGGCAATTTTTACTGGATCGTCTTCTCGGTGGTGACGAGGGGCTAACCGTGGAGATTCGCGGCTATGAGCTTGACATCCTCAATGCACTGGCCCGAAGAATCGAACAAATGGTCGCAGCCGTGCCGGGGGTCACCGACGTCTTATCCACCTTCGAAGCCGGCGTCCCCCAGCAGGAAATCCAGGTGAACCGTCAAAAAGTCGCCGACCTGGGCTTGAGCGTCCGGGACGTCACCGAGCTTTTGCAAACGGCGGTAGCCGGTTCCAAAGCCGGCGAATACCGAACGGGGGGAAACTCCTATCGCATCCTGGTGCAGCTCAAAGACGCCGAAAAGCGGTCCATCGACGAAATACTCAACCTGATGCTGACAACCGCCTCCGGTGAAAAAGTCGCGCTGCGAAATGTCGTTGCCGCCGAACCGAGCCGGGGTCCGGTCTTGATCGACCGCAAGGACCAGCAGCGCACGGTCACCGTGCAGGCCAACGTGGCAGGACGCGATCTGGGTTCGGTGGCCGCCGACGTGCAGGCACTGCTGGATCAAATCCCGCGTCCCCTGGGCTACGATCTGACGGTCACCGGCACCTTCGAAGAACAGCAGGAGGCCTTTCAAGAGCTGGCGATCTCCCTTGTACTGGCCCTGGTTCTCGTCTACATGGTGCTGGCCTGTCAGTACGAATCTTTGCGGGACCCCCTGGTGGTCATGTTTTCGGTTCCGGTGGCGGCGATCGGCGTACTGGTGACCCTGTTTCTCACCAAAACGACGCTCAATGTGCAGTCGTTTATCGGGTGCATCATGCTGGGAGGAATCGTGGTCAACAACGCGATTCTGCTGGTGGACCAGGCCGGACGATTGGTTCGAGAGGGGGTAGGCAAAACCGACGCGCTGATCGAGGCCGGCCGACGCAGACTGCGGCCGATTCTGATGACGACCCTGACCACCATATTAGGGCTGCTGCCTCTGGCGCTGGGCATCGGCGAAGGAGCCGACGCCCAGGCGCCCCTGGCGCGAGCGGTCGTCGGAGGTCTTATTGGATCGACATTGATCACCCTGGTTTTAATCCCGGTGGTGTATTCTTTGTTTCATCCCGGAGAGGCACCGGCCGGTTCGAGCTCACCCCTTCGGTAGCGACCCATGGCCTGAAGCGGCAAAACACTCCTTGCAGAATCAAGCCATCCGGACAGCACCGGATGAATCATGTATTTTTCCGCTGCTGCAGTCCTTGTGCATTACCTGAAAGTATTTCCGCTGCCGCAGCGCCACAACCCCGAATCGATTATCTCTCGGTCGTTTTACCCTCCTTTAAAATGTGTCGGATCGAATTGTAGAATGAAGCAGCATCGTCGAATTCGTGTTCAGACTAAACATCAAAACATGACGGTTCGCCTGGTCAAAATCCGCAGATTTTTGCCCAACGGCGCCTTCAATACTGAAGCGCTCCAACCTCTTTTATAATTTTCACTGCTTGCATTATTGAAAAACCATTGTTATTAATTGTGGTCTTTAATTTCTTTGTGTTATGTTTCATTGAATAAATTCTAAATGATGTTTCATCGCCAAAAGAAAGGAGAAAGATGATGCCCAAAAAGAAGAAAGTCGACGCCGGGAAACTGATCGAAATGATCAAAAGTGGAACCGAGCAAAAAGAAATCATGAAAAAGTTCGGATTCAAAAATTCGACCCAGCTCAAGGTGGCCTACACCAACGCGTTAATGGAAGAAGGAAAGGCCCCTGAGATCAAGACCGGATCCAAGGCCAAGGCCGCCGGCAAAGGCAAAAACGAAATCAAGGTCAACAAACGGGGCAGTTTGATTGTTCCCGGACCGATGGTTCAGGCGATGGGGTTCAAACAGGGCGATGCGTTTCAGATCAGAAAGACCAAGGCGGGAGTTTCGTTGAAAAAAGTGTAGAACGTCGGTTCGAACCGTTTTGTCTTTTTATCGATGCGGCAAGGGGGGAATGATCCCCTCTTGCCGTTGCCTTAGTAGCTGCCGGCGCAATTATTCTTCATCGATCTTTTTTCACGTTGGCCCTCAGAAAACCGTCCAGGGCTTCGATGACCACTTGGGCGATATCCGCCCCTGTCTGCTGGGAATAGTTTTCGATCCGCCGGACAAGACGGCAGGGGATTTGAAGCGTCATTTCCTGGGTAGGGTCTTCGCATTGATCTCGAACAACCTTTTCTGTCATTAAACTCTCCCCGCAATAAAATCGTCCTGAAAAAAAGCAGCGCCTGAATGGCGCTGCGATTCGATCTCGGATAGGATTCAGCCTTTATAGCGGGCATCGGGCACCGGAGGAAGCCAGCACGGTGCACCGGGAAGCCGCGTAGTACAGAAGAATCAACGACAGTGTCAGTCCGATCATATGCCACCTGCCTTTCGATTGGTTGTTCGTTGAGGAAGCTTCTATAAGAATATAATGGTGATTTCTGAGCCTTCGTCAAGCCCCAAAAAACCGGGAGCCGGACAGTGGGATTGCAACTTTTCCCCATCGGCTGTAGGAAGAAGCAGAACAAAGGCGTACTCTGCGGCTGCAAACGGCCGCAGAAAACGAGAAAAAAATGAAAAAGACCTATCGCAAAGCGTTCGGCGCGCCGATGGTACACCGGCTCCTGTATCACCTGGTTCGAGGCTATTCGGCAACCTTCCGGTTCCGTTTCGAAAACGAATTGCCTTTGCTGGCTCATCTGAAAGCAGGGAGTCGGGTCCTGATCTGTGCGTGGCACCAGCAGTTTTTCTCGCTGATTGTCCCCTTCCGTCGCTACGCAACGCTTCGCCCGGCTTTGATGATCAGCCGAAGTGCAGACGGCGAACTGATCGCAGGGGTCGCCCGGCACATCGGATGGCATACGATCAGAGGAAGCTCCACGGAGGGCGGAAAGGCCGCCTTGAAAGAAATGATCCGCCATCTGCAAAAAAACCGGCTGGCGGGCCACGTCGTGGACGGCCCAAAAGGGCCCATGGGGCAGGTCAAGGCCGGAGCGATCCAGCTGGCGCTGATGACCGGCGCTGTGATCGTCCCCGTCTATGTATCCGCCGACCGGGCCTGGTTTTTCAACAGCTGGGACCACTTTTTCATTCCCAAGCCTTTTTCACGGGTCATCATCCGTTTCGATTCGCCGATACGGCTCTCCCGGCCGAAAACCAAGGAAGAGTTCGAGCTCCTTCGGCGGAGGACCGAAAAAATCATGGAAAAAGGGCTTTGCATCGCGCCGGCATAACAGCCTCTTTGACCCGGCGGACGGAATCTGCTAAGCGGGTAAAGATTCGATGGCCGCAGAAAGCGGGCCCCCCATGACCGTTCTTCGATACGAAAGGCGTTCACTCGTGAGTTACGACTTCGTCGAAGACCTCATCACCGCGTTGGACAGGGTGATCACCCCGGATGTGGAGATGTTCCGGGAGGTGCTCATTTTGAGCGGCATGCCCCGGAAGACCGAAAACCTGCGCTACATGAGCTACAACCGGCAGGTGGCCACCGAAGGGAAAAATATCATCGTCTTTTCCGCCGTGGCGGTCATCAACAACCGCCGGGCAACCCGCTGGCAGCTTGCAGGCGTTGCGAAAAAAATCAGCAACCTTGTGTTCAACACCCGCTGGACCCGAAATCCCCTCGACCTGTTCATGAACAGCCTCCGTTGCAGCCCGGAAATGATCGCCCTGCTCGACGGCACTGCCGGAGACTACACCATTTTGGGCATTCTCCAGAGCACCGAGTTGATCGGTTCCTGGTTCCTGGAGAGAAAATTGCTGTGCATCCGCCCGGTGATTGCGGTCCCGGGCCTGGACGCTGCCGCCCTCCGCCGGATCGAAGCCTTCGAAGCCCGCACCGAGATCCGTAAAACCCGGTTCAAGGGACTTCCCATCTCGCCCGCCACCTAACGGCTGGGATGACGGATTAAAGGCGGCCACGGGCAACGCTTCAGTGCCCGCCTCCCCTCTGCTGGCTGCCGGCATCCGGCACCTGTTATAGGGATTGTCAGAAATCCGTTCCGTTTCATCTGGCCTGGTTTGCCGCTGGATGAGCATCTTTCGCGATGCAACGGCAGATTGACAACCCCTATATGATAAAAAAGCGTTGATTCGCTTGGGTACCGGAAACCTTATCAATATAGTATCTGCGACTCCCATGCATGCAAAAAAGAAGAAAAATTTTTAGAGCGCTTGGGCCGGGCAATTTCAGATGTGATTGACAAGCCATTCAACATCCAAAGTACCGCTGCAATCGGAACGTTATTCTGACAAGCGCTCTACCTGACATCTTTCACCTCCAGCCACATGTACTGGTAGGGGGCCAGGGCCAGGTCCGCTGTGGCCGGGTGGTGCGTTTTGCCGATGTGATCGAAGAAGACCGATTCTCTCGGAAACCCGGACAGCCGGTCGCGGGACACCACCTGACCGTGCTCGGAAAAATTGGCGACAATCAAAAGCTGCTGCCCTTCGGCTTGTCGTAGGTAGGCAAACAGGTGTGGATTTCCGGTCCAAAAGGGCTCCATGCCGCCGTTGCGAAGGGCGGGCAAGTTCTTGCGCAGCCCGATCATCTCCTTTAGACCGTTGAAAAACCGCCATTCCAGGGCCGCCGGATCGCTGTAGCTTCGCTGAAGGTGCCATTTTTTCCGGGATCGGTGAACCCACCGGCTGTCGCTGACCTTGGCCGGGTCAGACAAGTAGGTATAGTCGTTGAGCATGCCCCATTCATCCCCGATATAGATGAGCGGAATGCCGCCGACGCTGAGCATGATGCTCCGCATCATCATGATCCGCCGCACCGCCATCTGGATCAGGACAGGATCGTCGGCATCCAGCGCCTGCTCCAGACCCGCCAGGGAGGCCAGGGTTCCGGAAACCCGCAGGTCACCGGTATCCGGATTGTACTGAAACGGCACCCCCCGGGCAAAGGAGCCGGGATGGTTCCCGGTATAAAAGGCGTTGAGAAAGCGGCGGTGGGCGGCAGGATCGATCCCGAGTTGTCTGGCGTCCTCATCGTCGAAGGTCCAACCGATGTCGTCGTGACAGCGCAGGTAATTGACCCATGAACATCCTTCCGGCAGCCGCTCCCGCTTTTTCACGGCGTGCTCCAGAAGCCGGGTCTCCCGGGTAGCGGCAGCCTCCCAGATCAGGGCCATGAGCATGGGATTGTAGGAAAGGGGGCATTCTTCCGGAGCGACGTATGAAAGGACCTGGTCGGGGTGGACGATCGCTTCGGACTTGAACAGCAGGGACGGCGCTGCGATGCGTGCCACGGCGTTGAATGCCTGGATGATGTCGTGGGCGCCGGAAAGATTTTCACAAGTGGTGCCCATCTCCTTCCAGATGAAAGCCACGGCATCCAGGCGCAGCACTTCCACGCCGGCATTGGCCAGGTAAAGCATCTCTTCGGCCATGGCGCAGAACACGGCCGGATTGGCGTAGTTCAGATCCCACTGGAAGCTGTTGAAGGTGGTCCACACCCAGCGCCGCATCTGCGCGTCCCAGGAAAAATTTCCCCTGCGAACCGTTGGAAAAATCTCCCGCAGATGCCGTTCATATTGGTCCGGCAGGGTCCTGTCGGCAAAGGTGTGATAAAATCCCTGGTACACCGGATCGCCGGCCCGGGCCCTGCGCGCCCATTCGTGTTCGTTTGACGTGTGGTTGAACACAAAGTCGAGTACGAGGCTGATCCCCTCGCCCCGCAGCACCCGTGCCAATTCCGTCAGCTCCTTCATGGTGCCCAGATCGGCGTTGACCGCACGGTAGCTGCTCACGGCGTAGCCGCCGTCGCTGTCGCCGTGGGGAACGGAAAAAATTGGCATCAGGTGAAGATACGTCAGATCCAGTTCCTTGAAGTAGGCAATGTGCTCGAAAAGGTTGGCCAGGTTGTCGCTGAACAGATCCACGTAAAGGACTCCGCCCACCATTTTCTCCGACTGGAACCAGGAAGGATCGGCCTCCCTGGCCCGGTCAAGGGTCCTCAAATCGTCCGACCTCCGATCCCAGGACTCGGCCATGATGGTAAAAAGCCGCTTCAGCCATTTTCTGGCATCCGCGCGGTCTTTATAGAGAGTCAAAAACAGGTCGACCAGCCGCGGCCCGTGCCGCCCGAGCCGCTGAACAAACAGGGCTTGGTCGGTGGATGCGGCCGGCAAATCTGCCGAAAGAACGCCTACGGGGTTTTCGATCAGCGCATCGACGAAACGGGCGGGATCCATCCCCGCCGAGGGGGTGCGGTTCATTGCAAAAGGTTCCTTTTCCGGTTGTGAAAATCGTATCCGTGCACGGTAAGTCGGCATGCAGGAAAATCAACCCGAAATTGACATTGTTCCGTTGAGTTGTAATTTAAAAAACAACGGAATTATGTACCAGTTTAAGGCTGCAGTCAGGGCTGTGGGGGGATCTTCCC
>CBFCZJ010000091.1:0-11841 GCA_965602445.1 uncultured Desulfobacterales bacterium
CAGATCCTCCTGCCGGCCGGCCTCCACGATCCTTCCCTTGTCCATGACCATCACCAGCTCGCAGTCCCGGATGGTCGACAGCCGGTGGGCGATAATCAAGGTGGTGCGGCCCCGGCTGATCGTCTTCATGTTCTCCCGGATGATTCTTTCCGACTCGTAGTCCAGCGCCGAGGTGGCCTCGTCAAAGATGAGCAGCCGCGGGTCGGTCATCAGGGCCCTTGCGATGGCCACCCGCTGGCGCTGGCCCCCGGACAAGGCAGAGCCCCGCTCTCCTGCCTGGGTGTCATACCCTTGCGGGAGCTGGGCGATGAACTCATGGGCGCCTGCGATCTGCGATGTCTTCAGGATCGCTTCCATGGGCGCATCCGGCCGCGGCAGCGCAATGTTCTCCCGGATGGTGCCGCTGAACAGGTAATTCTCCTGGAGAACGACGCCGATGTTGTAGCGGAGCCAATACGGGTTCATGTGCCGGACATCCACCCCGTCGATATAAATGGCCCCCTCGCTGGCAAGATACAGGCGCTGGAGCAGCTTGGCCAGGGTGCTTTTCCCGCTGCCGCTTCGCCCCACGATGCCGACGCTGGTGCCGGGTTTGACCGAAAACGAGATGCCGTCGATCACTCTGGGGCCGCCCGGCGTGTAGGAAAAAAACACGTTTTCCAGGCGCAGGGCACCGGCGAGCTGCGGCAGGGTGATCGCTTTTTCGGTGGAGACTTCCGGCGGATGATTCAAAATGTCGCCCAGCCGGTCCACCGACAACAGGGCCTGCTGGAACTCGTGCCACAAGTTGACCAGCCGCAGCACCGGAGCGGCAAACTGGCCGGCAAACATCTGAAAGGCGATAAGCTGGCCGATGGTCAGATCCCCGGTGAGCACCGATTTGACCCCGATAAAGAGGATCGCAATGGTCATCAACCGGCGAACCGTGCCCGAGATGGCACCGAAAATGTTGGACATGTTGGCCAGGCTGAAGCTGGACCGCACGTAGCGCCCCAGGTGGTCCTCCCACCGCTTTTGCATGGTCCCTTCCACGGCCAGGGATTTTACGGTCTGCACGCCGGTGACGGACTCCACCAGGTAGGAGTTGGAGGCGGCCGTCATTTGGAATTTCTCCTCCAGGCGGCGGCGCAGTTCCGGCGTAATGACCAGGTAGATCAGGGCGATGACCGTGACAAAGCCGAGTACGATCAGCGTCAGCTTGACACTGTAAAGCAACATCACCGCCACGAAGACCAGGGAGAAAAACAGGTCGACGATGACGCTTACCGCCTTGTTGGTGATAAACTCCCGGATGGTGTCCAGCTCCCGGACGCGGGCGGCGATGTTGCCTACCTTTCTTGATTCGAAATACATGAAGGGAAGCGAGAGCAGATGCCGAAACAGCTTGGCGCCGAGCTTGGCATCGAGCTTGTTGGCGGTGTGGATGAAAATGTAGTTTCGGGCGATGTTGAGCAGCAGCTCGAAAACGGTCACCGCAAGAAAGGCGATGGCCAGCACGTCCAGGGTGGTCAGGCTGCGGTGGACGATCACCTTGTCTAGTATCACCTGGGTAAACAAAGGCGTGACCAGGCCGAAAAGCTGCACCACGAAAGAGCCGATCAGCACCTCTCCGATGATCCGCTTGAACTTGACCATCTCTGCGAAAAACCAGCGAAACCCGAACACCGTCTGGGCGGAGATTTTCCGGTGGCGGAGGATCATGAAGGCCTCTGCGGCGGAATCGACGTCATCCAGCGCCGCCTCGCCGGTTTTTTGCGATTCCGGGTCGAACAGCAGCAGCCGGCTTCCGTCTTCATTGGCTTTGAGCAGCACGCGGTATCCGCCGTCTTTTCCGACGGCAATGGCCGGCAAGGGATAGCCCCCCAGAATCTTTTCTACGGGCAACCGCTTGATCCTGGCGCGGAAACCGAACCGCTTGGCGATGCGCAGGAGCTCTTCGGACGACACTTTATCATGGATGCCGAATTCGCGGGTAACGGCCCGAAGATCCAGATCGATGCGGTTGATCCGTGCCACCACCTCCAGTGCAGTCAGCCCGGGGTTCAATTTTGCTGCCCTTCCCGCCAGAATGCCAGCTTCAGGCCGGCCACAGCGCGGTCGATCTGTTTCAGGTCCAGATCGAGCTGGTGGCGGACAAGGTCGACTTCATGTTCGAGATGGGCGATGCGGTCGATCAGCTGCTGCCTCGACAGGCGGCTGTCGATTTCCCGGCTGCGCCGGATGCGGGACCGCCGCTTCTGCCATTGTTCTTCGCGTCCCGCAAAGAGGCGATGGGTCTTGTAGCTGCTTTGGATGTCGCGCGCCAAATCAGCCGCCCGCTTTTCCTTTTCATAAAACAGGCGCTCGACTTCGGCCTTCAGCCGCCGGACTTTCGATACATCCCGATAGCCGGAAAACAGGTTCCATTCGACCACGACAGCCACGGTGGCATCGCGCTCGTCAATGTTGTCCAGGGACTGTCCAAAACTGTCCGGATCGTTCCCATACATCCGGTAGGCCCCGTAAGCCGACAACCGGGGAAGCATTTCTTTTTCGGCAATCTCCACCTCGGCCCTTTTGCCGTCGATCTCCGCCTCGATGGCCCGAATTTCGGCAAGCCGCGCCGCGTCCGGAACTGCCTCGTTCCGGTCCGGCTCCGGCAGGTCGGTAAAAGCCGTCTGCTCAGCCTCGTATGGCTCGGCAGTATAGTAGGTCAAGGAACTCAGCGCGATCTGGTAGTCTCTCTTCAGATCATCGGCCCGTCCCAGGGCCTCTGACAGCTCCAGGGCAAACGCTTCCATCTGCCGCTGGCCAACCGTCCCCGCCTCTTTGAGCTGCTGCGCGTTGCGGTAGATCTCTTTTCTGAGTTCCAGAATGCGCTGAACCGATTCGAGACGCCGCCAAAGCCGCAGCCCCCGACCGTAGCTTTCGAGCACCTGGATCCGCAGATCCAACCGGCTGCGGCTCAGGTTGAGCCGGGCAATCTCCATTTCACGCTGAGCGTTTTGATATTTGAGGCGCCGCGCCCCGAAATCATACAACTGGTAATTGAGGCTGGCCACCAACGAATGCTGGTAGGTCGATTCCAGCGTCGTACTGACCGACTTTCCCACAGAGACGATTCCCTGTTCGTTTTTCTCCGGCACATAGACATACTCGTTATAAAACAGGAAATCGAGGCTCGGATAATACAAGGAGCGCACTTCCCCGAGCCGATGACGGCTGATCTGCACATCGGTTCTGGCTATTTTCAGATCATGGGCGTTTTTTTCGGCCTGCAAGAGGACGGCTTCCAATTCAAGTCTCTGGGCGAAAGTTGCCGCAGGGGGCGAACCCACCACCCAAAGAAAGCAAAGGGGAAGAAAAATCGGCCCCAATATCCCTGTTCGAGGAACCATTTTGTTGATTCCCTCTGAAATCGCACCTCGCCCGCGGTTGATGAATAGGGCAAAGCAAATTTCATTCCGGAATCATCCCGGGGCGACCGGGCAGACGATCCAGGACAGGACACCCTGATATCACATTATAAATCTCATCCAGCCCTCGCCTGTCGAAGGCATAACCGTCCGGCCTCAAATCAGAAAGAGGCAAAATGCCCTTTATCGAGTGCGTCGTTGCACAGCATGGTGTGCATCTCTCCGGCTCGGGCTTTTTTCGGCGGCTGCAAGACGACATCTACATGCATCCCCTTATTTCAATACCCTGAAAAACGCCTATTTTTATGTTTTTAGACGATTTCAAACCGCTTTTCCCCTCTCACCCCCTCACACCGGACGGAAGTCAGAAGGAAGGCGGCCCAGGCGGGATGCAGAACATGTGTGCCGGTCGTTTCAACAACCTGAACCCAAAAGGAGGTTGCACCATGGATCTACAGCTCACAGGCAAACAGGCGCTTATAACCGGATCGACGCAGGGAATCGGTTTCGCCGCTGCCGCGGCGCTGGCAAAAGAAGGCGCTTCGGTGATCATCAACGGAAGGGCTCAGAACAAAATCGACGACGCCCTGGCAAGACTCGAAACCCGGATCGGCGGCAACGACTCGGTCCGAGGCGTTGCCGCGGATCTGGGCACTGCCGAGGGGGCCGAAGAGATGATCCAATCGGTGCCTGAAGTCGATATTCTGGTCAACAATGTGAGCATCTTCGATCCGAGGCCCTTCGAACAGATCCAGGACGAAGAATGGCTCCGTTTCTGGCAGGTCAACGTGATGAGCGGCGTTCGACTGAGCCGGCACTATCTGCCGATCATGAAGGAGAAAAACTGGGGGCGGATCGTATTTATCTCCAGCGAGTCCGGCCTTCACATCCCCCCAGAGATGATCCACTACGGCGTGACGAAATCGGCGCAGATTTCCCTGGCCCGGGGGCTTGCCGAAACGACCGAGGCCACCGGGGTTACGGTGAACTCGGTGCTGCCCGGCCCCACCAGCTCGGAAGGGGTCATGGGGTTTCTCGAAAAACTGGCGGAAGAAAACAGCATGAGCAAAAAACAGATGAAAGAGGAGTTTTTCAAGACAGCCCGGCCCACCTCGCTGCTCAAGCGGTTCACCACTCCGGAGGAGATCGCCGCCATGGTCGTGTTCGTGTGCAGCCCCCTTTCTTCTGCCGTCAACGGGGCGCCCCTGCGGGCAGACGGCGGTGTCGTCCGCGCCATGGCCTGACCGCGGAATTTTTCCGAAGCGCCTTATCGCCCCGGATTGCACAACCCACGCCGAGGTTGAAATTGAGCTGCCGTGCATTATCATTGGTATCGGCTACAAAACGCCGTGAAAGAAGACCAAGAAAGGAGAATTCGATGGATTTTTACTGTCCGGAAAAAAATTGCCCGTCTTCGGGCATCGAAAGGTATGTGCTGCGTCTGCCCGACGAGGCCTACATGGACGAACAGAACCTGGCGACGGTGTTCTGCCCCCACTGCGGAAGAACGCTCGTTCGGGAAAGAACCGACTCCGAAACACCGAGAGGCTGAAACTTTTTTTGCCGGGCAAATGGCTTAGCCGGGGTCCGGGCTCAACTCCCGGATTCTTGCCTTCAGGCGCAGGATTTCGTCGCCGGCCCGGGTCAGCCGCCCGGTGGTCTGTTGCAGACGGTCGCTGAGGACCTCGGCAAGCAAACGATAGAGCAGAAAACCGAAAGCCATCTTGTCTTTTCCCGTAAACTCTTCGAACTTTGCCGCATCCACGGTCAGACAGGCGCTATCATCGTCTGCGAACACTGAAGCGGTGCGCCCCATCCCGCCCAGGGCGCCCATCTCGCCGAACAGGTCTCCACAGCGGCGCAGCACGGCGACCACCTTGTTCTCTTTCACGATGCGAACCTGGCCGTGGTAGAGGATATACATCCACGGATCTTTTTCCCCCTCGCGGATGATCTGCTCTCCGGCGGCATATTCGCGGATCTTGCTGATGCGGATCAGTTCCCGGACGCTGTCCACCTCGAACTCCTTGAGAATCGGGATCGCCATGAACTTTTCGATGTTCCGGACGTCGTCTCTGAGCTGTCTGGATTCTCTCATGTATCCTCCCCTTTTTCTCTCATTCCGACATCGCCCTGTGTTGATTAGGAGTGAAAGCCGACCGGCCCGCGACTTGACCTTCGTCGCGATCCGAGGCGTTGGTCGCCACAACAGCCCATCTGTATGACAACCGACTCGGCAATGACAAGCCCAAAAAAAAGGCCCGCGGGATTTTCCCGCCGGGCCTTTTGGATTTTTTGCCGGCACGATCGCGATGCACCGGCGTCGAATGTTCAGATCAGGACAGCATGCACTGCCGGGAACGCTCGCCGCTTTTGCGGGCGACGGAGCGGTAGCAGCGATGCCGGTAGTCGGCGCTATCTGCGCTGTCGCATCTGGACAACTCAGATACGATTCTATCTTTTTCACGGGAACAGCAGGCTTTGGCCTTGGAACTGAAATTTACGGACATAATGCCACCTCCTTGTCAAAGACGGTACCCCGTTCAGGATTCGGGGTTCACCGTTCGGGGTTCGGGGTTCACCGTTCGGGGTTCAACGTTCAAAGTTCAACATCCAGGGGATATCCCCTTACCAGCAGCAGGAGCAGCAGTCGTTTTCTTCTTCGTCCCGAGCACAGTCAATGCCGCACTCGGTTTCCGATTGGTCCCCCGGCTTCCAGTTGTCGAGCTGTTCCGTCTGTCCGTCTCGTTCTTCGCTCATGGATGTCACCTCCAATCAAATCCCTTCGAGATTGGATAAGACGCGGCTGCGCCGCGCGAAATATTATGATTTGAGGGGCCGGAACGCTTCTTTCAATAAGTACCGTCGTGTCCGATCCCTGACATTAGGTAACATTACCATTGAGGCGGGAAAGTAAAGATCCGGGCCCGGAGGACCCGGCTTTGAGTTAAGCTCGGAGGGCATGAATCACTGTGGTAGGATGAATCCCGAAAGCGGCACCGGTCGACGGGCCGATTTACAAGGCAGCTTGCAGTTCTTCGATCAACCGGTCGATGAGAGAGACGGCGGTCGGCTTTTTCTTTGCCAGCCAGGCGGGATTTACGGCGGCGCCGCTTCGCGCGGCGACGACACGCTGCCGGAATTCGGCGGCAAGCAGCCGCACCCGTTCGATCGAAGGCGGACGGAGGGCGGGAAACTGGCCGATATTGGCCAATGCGCTGTTCAGGGTGTAGGCGATGAACTCGGTCATCCGGTAGGAGCCCGAAATGTCGTGGAACATGAGTTTCCCGTCGCGGGGGCGGCCGTCCAACCACCAGGTGGGGGCTTCGAATCCTTCCTGATCGATGTAGCGCCTGCAGTTTTTGAGCCCGTAGTGCCAGTTCAGCAGTTCTTTCGGTTCGGGCCGCTGCACGGACACGAAAGAATCCGGTTTTTTTCCGACAAAGACCTGCGCACGGCGAAAACCGTTTACCACAAAGGGGCACACCTTGGTCAGCCACTTTTCCGGCCAGATCGTCAGGTGCAGCACGAGCGTCGGCGCCTCCGGGTACGGCACCCGGAAAGGACCGTTGACGGCAACCGCAAGCATCCGGCGGCCCTGAAAATCCCCGAACGATTGGGGGAAAAATCCATCCAGCCGCCCGCTTTCGATGCGCTTGCCCACGCCGAAAAAATCGATCTCTTCGATGAGCCCCAAACCCGGGGCAAGATCCGTATCCAGGTTCCGGCAGCCGGGGCCGAGGGAGACGCAGGAAAGGTCGAGCCGTTCCGACAGCGCCGCCATGAACTCCCGGATCCATTGTCCAGGGGGCGGAAGCGGCCGTTGCTGTGCAAGATTGTCGATTGGAAGCGCCATAGATGAACGACCTCATTATATCTATGCATCATTCGGGTAACGATGGTTTCACCGCCGAGGCGCTGAGGCCGCAGAGGATGCGCAGAGAAAATGGTAAAAGTTTTCTCTGCGCCCTCTGTGTCTGGGCGGTGAGTGCCCTTTGACCTGAGAACCGTCGCTGAAATTATGCCATCGAGCACTTAGTCTCTGGTGTTCAAGTCCGGGCACCATAGCAGAAGCCCGCCGCCGGGGCAAACAGCTTTGTCCGGCCTTGACATTTTCCGGGATCGCCAACAAGATAGATCTTGAAAGCACTGCAGCCGGCGAAGTTCGAAATCAACTTCTTCCTTGAAACGCAGTCTGCGCCGAGCGCCGGCAAAAAGGCCCCTCGTTTTACCCACAGCCGATAAAAGGAGAACATGATGGGAAAAACCGTCGCCGCCAAGCTGATCGAATCGCATCTGGTCGACGGCCGCATGCAAGTCGGAGAAGAAATCGGCCTGAGGATCGACCAAACCCTGACCCAGGACGCCACCGGCACCATGGTCATGCTCGAGTTCGAGGCCATGGGCGTCGACCGGGTCAAAACCGAGCTGTCCGCCCAATATGTGGACCATAACCTGCTCCAGACCGATTTTAAAAACGCAGACGACCACCTCTTTTTGCGCAGCGCCTGCGCCAGATTCGGTGTATGGTACAGCCGGCCGGGAAACGGCGTCAGCCACCCGGTTCACATGGAGCGTTTCGGGGTGCCGGGCAAGACCCTGCTCGGATCGGACAGCCACACTCCCGCCGGCGGCGCGTTGGGAATGCTGGCCATGGGTGCAGGAGGCCTGGAGGTGGCCCTGGCCATGGCCGGAGAGCCGATCTACATCAAGATGCCGAAGGTGATGGGCATCCGGCTGGCCGGAAGCCTTCCGGACTGGGTCAGCGCCAAGGACGTGATTTTGGAAATGCTCCGCCGCCACGGCGTGGACGGCGGCTACGGCAAGATCGTCGAATATTTCGGCCCGGGCCTGCAATCGCTTTCGGCCATGGATCGGCACGTGATCGCCAACATGGGAACCGAACTGGGGGCCACCGCCACCGTTTTCCCATCGGACGACACGGTTCGGGCCTTTTTGAGCCGTCAGGGCCGGAAAGACGCCTGGACACCTCTGGAGGCCGATGCCGCCGCCGAATACGACGAAACCGACGAGATCGACCTGTCTTCTTTAGAGCCGCTGATCGCCCTTCCCAGCAGTCCGGGCAACGTGGTCCCCGTCGCCGAGGTGGCCGGCCGGGAGATTTACCAGTCCTACATCGGGTCGTCGGCCAACCCCGGCATGCGGGATTTTGCCGTGCCGGCCATGATGGTCGACGGCCGCCAGGTCCATGACCGGGTGTCTTTGGACATCAACCCGACCTCGCGGCAGATCGTGGAAAACCTTGCCGCCATGGGGCTGCTTGAAAAGCTTTACCACTGCGGGGCGCGAATTCACCAGGCCGGATGCAACGGCTGCATCGGCATGGGCCAGGCGCCGGCCACCGGCAAGATCAGCCTCCGGACCGTGCCAAGAAACTTCCCGGGCCGCTCCGGCACCAAGGAAGATCAGGTCTACCTGTGCAGCCCGGAAACCGCAGCCGCATCGGCCCTGACCGGGGTCATCACCGATCCGAGAACCCTCGACATGCCCTACCCCCGCTTTAAGGAGCCGGAAACGATCCGGGTCAACACGGACATGCTCGTGGCCCCGCCGCCGGCCGGGGAAAAACCTCCTCTGGAAAAAGGGCCCAACATCAAACCGCTTCCCCCGTTCGACCCCCTGGGCGAAACCGTTTCCGGCCCGGTCCTGCTGAAGCTGGGAGACGACATCTCCACCGACGAGATCATGCCCGCCGGCGCCCAAGTCCTGCCGTTTCGCAGCAACATCCCGGAGATCAGCAAGTTCGTCTTCAGCCGGGTGGACGAAACCTTCTACGAGCGGGCCATGGCCCGTCAACAGGAAGGTTTTTTCCTGGTCGGCGGAAACAACTACGGCCAGGGCTCCAGCCGGGAGCACGCCGCCATCGCGCCCCGGTACCTGGGGCTGAAGATCGTCATCGCCAAAAGCTTTGCCCGGATCCACTGGCAGAACCTGGCCAATTTCGGCATGCTCCCGGTGACGTTCGTCGATCCGGCGGACTACGACGGCATCGACCAGGGAGACGACTTGCGGATCGGACAGGTGCGTGCCGGCCTGAAGCAGGGCAACCGGTTGCCGGTGGAAAATCGCTCCAAGAAGACCACGTTCGAAGTCCAGCACGCCCTGAGCCGGCGTCAGGTGGAAATGATCCTGGCCGGAAGCCTGATCAACGAGGTCAGAAACCGGAAAGGATCGAAATAAAATCGAGGCATCGATTTTCCGACGAAAACCGTCGCTGCCTGCACCATGGACTGCCCGGACGTCTGCTCCTTGATTGTTTCCGCCGGGCCGGCAGACCGCAGAACCGCTTGCCGCCGGCATGAAACGGAGCAGGTGGAGGAAAAGCCGTTGAACGAGACAACGTCGCTGCAGGAAAAAAGCCTGATGACATGCGTGGAGATCGGCAAGGCCGTCACCGCCACCCTTCACATGGAACGGATCCTGGAGATCATCTTCAATCGACTCAACCGGCTGATCCGGGCAAAGAACTGGACATTGTTTCTCATGGACCCCATCGCCCAGGAGCTGCGCTTCGAGGTGGTGGCGGGCCTGCCGAGCCAGATGCTGCGAAACATCCGCATCAAGCTCGGAGAGGGCATCGCCGGGACCGTGGCCCAGACCGGCGAACCGGTGTTGGTCCCGGACATCGAGGGCGACCCGCGCTTCAACCGGCAGATCGACGAAATGACCGGCTTTGTCACCCGTTCTCTCATCTGCCTTCCCCTGAAGATACAGGATTCGGTGATCGGGGTCATCGAGGTGGTCAACCCTGAAGACCCTTCCCTTTTCGATGAAACCTCCATGCCGGCCTTGTCGATCCTGGCCGACTTTGTCGCCATTGCCATCGCCAACGCCCGCATCCACCGGGAAATGGAGGCGTTGACTTTCATCGACGACGTGACCGGATACTACAACACCCGGTATCTGCACCAGCACCTGCAGCGGCTCATCGAAAAGGAGCGAAAGACCTCCCTGGTCTTTTTCGATCTGGACAATTTCAAACAGGTGGTCGACACCCACGGCCACCTGATGGCCAGCCAGACCTTAGGAGAGGTCGCCTGCGTGATCGACTCGCAGATGGAGGAAGGAGACTCTCTGGTCCGCTACGGCGGAGATGAATTCGTGGTCATTTTGCCCGACCAGGGCAAACCGGCGGCGGCCGCCAAGGTGGAAAAAATGCGCGCCGCGCTGGCCAATGCGGTCCTGCTCGAAGCAGTGGGGCTTCACGTGAAGGTGACGGCAAGCTTCGGCATCGCCAGCTACCCGGAAGATGCCGCCGGCAAGCGCGCGCTTCTTCATCTGGCCGACGAATCGATGTACCGAAGCAAAAAAGGCGGCAAAAACCTGATCACCATGGTGTAGGGGGTTTTGACAAGGCCCGGTGATTTGGCTATGAATCGAGCCATGGCCCGGCGCTGGTGGCCCGGGAAACAAACCGCCGCCCCGGGGGAGCAAACCCCCGTCGGGGCAGCCGGAGGAAACACAGTGAAAGCCGTTGGGCTTTTTTCGATGATCGCACTTGCCGTCTCCGCCTGCGTATTTTCCGGCACTGGCCGGTGCGAAGATCCGCCGGCCTCGGAACCCGCCGCAGAGGTCCGGGAGCTGATCACCCGGGAACAGTTCATCGACATGCTGCGGATCCGCGCTCCGAAAAGCGACTACCCGGAGAAAAAGATCCGCAGCCTCGACGAGGACGCCCAAGCCCCCGCCCAGGTCACCGTGAACATCCTGTTCAAAGTCGGCTCCACCGAACTGGCCGGCGATTTTTCGATCCGACAGATCCAGGAAGCCGGAGAGGCGCTCTCTTCAGACGCCTTGGCCGGACATCGCTTCGAGATCGCCGGGCACACCGACAACACCGGCACCGAGGATACCAATCAGACGCTTTCCCAGGAACGGGCCGAAGCGGTGAAGAATTTTCTGGTCCAATTTTACGGCATCTCCCCCCAGCGGCTGACCGCCCGGGGCCACGGGGAGTCCCAGCCGGTCGCCTCCAACGAAACAGAAGAAGGCCGCGCCAGAAACCGGAGGGTGGTCTTTACCCGCCTGGATGAATAAATGCGCTGGCGCGCATTTATAAGGGGCGGCTTTGCCGCCCGGAAAATGACCTACAAAAACCGCCTAAGGCCGGCCCGTCTGAGGCGATCACCGGCTGTGGGGGCAGGAATTGTTGATCGTCCAGGGTGACGATATCAGTTTCCAGGTAAAACTTCCCGCCTTCGCACATGGCCTGCCATGCATTGATACCCAGAGTAAAGATCCGGGCCCGGAGGGCATAGAAACTTAAATCCGAAATTCGAATATCGAAATCCGAAACAAATTCAAAATCCGAATTTTCAAATGACCGAAACAAGGTCCAAGGGCAAAAAACCCAAAACCTTCCGAATATCTGCTGTTGTTTGGGTCATTCGAATTTTGATCATTCGGGATTGTTTCGAATTTCGGA